>JAJTBL010000197.1 GCA_021286925.1 Spirochaetia bacterium
CTCGATGCGGATAACGTGTTTCTGCCCTTTGACAACCGCCTTGTCCCGGTCGCCGGCATAGTACTCTCCGGCTTCCAGATTGTCGACCTGCACTGACATACCATCGATTGCCTGATATGTACCATCCTCTGCGTCTTTGTTGTCGATGAGAATCGTATGCCGCTTCCCTGAATAGACCATCAGAATGCCAAGCAGAATATAGGCGGCAACGAGGATCGCCCGGATGATAAATTTCTTGCTTTTCAGCGTCTGCGCCAGATTCATGCCTTACCTCCTTTGCCATTCTGCTCCTTCTGTACAGGCTGTCCCTGGCGGAGGCCGGATCTGGCGTCTTCGATGGCCTTTCTGTTTTTCCAGGCATAGAGCACCAGCGAAAGCGCGATAACGCCATAGCCTATGAACTGCCTGAAATATTCGCCGATCATCGCTGAACCGAAGAGTTTCTGACCTGCCAGGGGTGTGACAATGAACATGGCATGCAGAAGGATGACGCCGATAAACACATTGGGAATGCTGGCATGGGTAACCGAGGCGCCGCCGACCAGGATGGCTGCGACCGCGAAGAATCCAGTCTGATCATGCGCATTGTAGGTGGCCATATTGCCCATATTCTGCAGGAAAATGATCTGTCCAGCGCAGGCCAAGGCTGTAGAAATGAGAATAGCGATAATTCTGGTCTTTTCAACGGGAATACCAGCCGCGTCGGCGACAGCCATGTCCTGGCCGACAGCCCGCATATCCTGTCCCAGCTTGGTTTTCTTGAACCACACAATAAACACGCAGAGCAGGGCGATGACAACAAAGGTCACAACTGGAATCGCAAAGCCGCCCAATCTCAGCATGACAATGGAATCCAACGATTGCCGCACCGATTCGAGATTGAGCGTATTCCGAACGCCATAGCCTCGGGAGAGTACAATCGCGGGGTTGCGCATCGGGATCACGGAACCCATCATGTAAAGGACAAAGAATTGGTAAATTCCATTGATAAAAAATGCCAGTATGTAGCCGGTCACCATTTCCCGGCCTTTGGCCTTGTTCATGACCTTGCCGGTAATCCAACCCAGCAGAATCGAAATCGGCAGCCCCACCAACAGGGCGAACACGAGGCCCTGCCAGCCTGCAACTCCCCAGTCCACCGCGAAGATCAGTCCAATCTGCCCTGCCATGGCACCCAGAGTCATGGCGAAGTTGAGTCCCATGCCTGCATAGATGGGCAGCAGCAAAGCAATGACGAGGAAGGAATTGCGGCCGAGTCTGGTGATGACTTCCTGGACAATGTACTTGATTGAGAGTCCCGACGGTGCTATTGCCGCAAGCGTTATGACAACAAAAATCAAGACAACCGCGTACTCGGAAAGAAATGTGGTAAAGCTTTTCTTCTTTGCGCTCATTTGGTCACCTTCGTCTTGCGCGTGAGCGCGTACAGTATCATGCCGTTGGATACAATCATACGGATAACCTCGGACATGTCAGTCTGCAATATCGAATTGATGACTGAGGGGGTCATGGTGAGCAGTCCCTGGAACAGAAAGGTTCCAACCAGAACATTGACAATGCTCGCCTTGTTGATGCTCGCTCCGCCGATGAGGATCGCCGCGACTGCCGGGAATACCATGGGGCTCGGTGCCGTATACAGCTGGATAAATCCGAAACTCTGCTGGTAGACAATAATGCCGACCGCCCCCAGGAAGGTGCTGATAATAACCGAGATAACACGCATTTTGTCCGCGCTGACACCGCTGGCCCGGGCAAAATCAGGATTTGAGCCGACAGCGGTCATGGCGGTACCAGTGCGTGTTTTCAGGAAAAGCCACATGCAAAAGGCGCAGAAGCCGACAAAGAGCAAAAGCCCCGTCGGAAACACGAAGAACGATCCAATAGGTATCGAGAGGAAATTATTGAGAATCTTGAGCCAGTAGCCTTCCACCGTGATGGTAGTCCGCAAGCCTTTGCCAGCATAGCCCCAAACCATGGTCGGATTGTTGTAGGGCAGCAAAAGCCACATGATGCACATCAGCATGACGGAGGCAAAGCCGACATACATGGCGATGGTCATTTCTTCGCCTTTGACCTTGTTGAGCAGTTTTCCGTATAAGTAGCCAAACAGAATCGAGAAGGGCGCAGCCAGAAGAATTGCCCCGAAAAAGCCCATAAATCCGCGAAGCTCAAACTGGAGCGATAAGGTCGAACCCAGAAGTCCGGCAATGATGCCCAGGGCCAGTCCAAAATTCAGTCCGGCTCCCGACTGGATCATCGGCACCAGCGCAAGGACCAGAATCGCATACTGTCCAAAGCGGTTGAGCACATCGGAAATGGAGGCGTCCAGCCTGACACCGACAAAGGGCGCCATGATGAACAGTGAAATCAGGAAGAAGAAAATGATGATGCGAGGCCAGCCAAAATCCTGGATAAATGTTTTTAGATCACGCATTGGCAGTCTCCTCTGTTGATACGGCTTCGCCAGCCATGAGAATTCCGAATTCCGCCACATCCGCAGTTGCGGGCAGAATTCCGGCAATTCTTCCTTCATCGATTATAGCTATCCGGTCGCAGATGGAGCGAAGTTCTTCAAGTTCGCTCGAAACCATGACGATGGTTGTGCCATATTCCCGGTTATAGCGGTGCAGGGTGTCCAGAACCAGCTTTTTCGCACCAATGTCGATGCCACGGGTCGGTTCAGAGACAAAAAGCAGATTGGGTTTGAGGGCAAAGGCTTTGGCAAGGCAGACTTTCTGCTGGTTGCCGCCCGACAGCTCCTTGGCCTTCTGTTTATGGCTGGTGCATTTGATATCGAGCAGTGAAATATATTCCTTGCAGAGATCTTCCATGCCGCGATCGTCGCGGAGGGAGAACAGCTTCCCAAGCACCGGCTTCAGATACTGGCCATGTACCTGCATGGCCGTAAACGCGATATTCCAGTCGAGGCTTTCGTCGAGCAGAAGGCCGACACCCCGCCGATCCTCTGAAACAAAGGCCATTCCTGCCCTGAGCGCGCCGGCAGGATCATTTAGCACAACCGGTTGTCCGTTAAAATTGACTTCGCCGCCCGCGGGATACAGCCCCATGATACCATTCGGGATACCCAGCTTGCCCTGCCCCGCCAGGCCGCCGATGCCGAAAATTTCACCTTTCCGGACGGTGAAATTAACGTTTTTCACTGTCTCACCCGGCATGTCGACCCAGAGGTTCTTGACCGAGAGAATGGGTTCCCCCAAATGGCGTTCTTCATTTGAGCGGTCTGTTTCCCCTGTTACCGAACGACCGACCATCCAGGACGCAATATCCTTGATAGCCAGGCCCTTGGAGGGAACATCCTTGACAACCAGACCGTCCCGGAGCACAACCACCCGGTCAGCTACCGACAGGACTTCGTGCAGACGATGCGAGATGAAAATGATCGCCACGCCTTCTTTTGCCAGCTTTCGCATTGACTGCAGAAGAATTTCCGCCTCGGTTTCCGTCAAAACCGCAGTCGGCTCGTCGAGAACCAGAAGCCTCGATTTGTCGCGGCTGATCTCGCGTGCGATTTCTGTAAATTGCTTGTGGCCGACCGGCATTTCCGAAACTAACATGTCCGGATCCAGCTGAACACCCAGTTTGGAAATAGCCTTTTCGGCTCGCGTTTTCATGATTGGACGATCCAGGATGCTCATTCGTTCGCCGAATACATTGTTCAGCAGACTTGGATGCATCGATTCGCGATTCAATACAATGTTTTCTGTTGTCGTAAAGCCCGGGATAAGGCTGAATTCCTGATGAACCATGCCGATACCGGCATCGAGCGCGTCAAAAGGGCTTGAAAAATGGACTTCACTGCCATCGATGCTGATACTGCCCTTAAAGCCGCCTGTTTCCGCAATGACAGGCATCCCGAAAAGAATGCGCATGAGCGTTGTTTTGCCAGCGCCATTTTCGCCTACAAGACCGAGAATTTCGCCCTCATGGAGGTCAAAACTGACATCCTGCAGAACAACGTTTCCGTAGAATTCCTTGGAAACATTTTTCAAGGAAAGGAGAGGACCATTGTGTCCCATAGTGATTCCTGAAAGTTAAAGATTTC
>JAJTBL010000198.1 GCA_021286925.1 Spirochaetia bacterium
AAAAAGCCAAAGCCCGAGGCGCAAGGATTTATGCCCTCGCGGCAGGCTACGGCGGTTCCTGCGATGCCTACCATCTGACAGCACCGCATCCGGAAGGGCTGCAGGGAGCTCGAGCCATCCAGCTCGCCATGGAAGATGCAGGGCTGTCACCCGAGGATGTCGGCTATTACAATGCCCATGGAACTTCAACCGAGATGAATGATCCGATTGAAACAGCGATGGTCAAAAGAGCTTTTGGCGATGCTGTCAAGAATCTCAAAGTCAGCTCCACAAAGAGCATGACCGGACACTGCATAGCCGCCGCCGGCGCTATCGAGGCCATCGCTTGCATCAAGGCGATTGAAACCGGCATTCTGCCGCCAACAATCAACCTGGAAAATCCAGATAGAGAGGCTGGCTGCGACCTCGACTATATCCCCAACAAAGCGATTCAGCATCCCATTAAAGCGGCGCTTTCAGCGTCATTAGGTTTCGGCGGCCACAACGGCGTATTAGCCTTCACCAGAGCATGAACAGCGCAAAAGCGATTGCACGAGGTTTGTGAAAAGGATATAGTTAAGCGCTAAGACTGGCATTCCGCACGGTATACAAAAGCGCGGAATGTCTGATCATTCTTGTTTCAAAGGCGAAATCATGCAAAATATCGAAGTTTACCTTCCCCATCGAAAACCATTCCTGTTTGTCGATGACGTCAGTATCGACGGCGAGCTCATTCGGGCAAAGCGTCAGTTCCATCCTGACGAGTGGTTTTTTCAGGGGCATTTTCCTGCATATCCCGTGGTTCCCGGGGTTCTGCTGGTCGAAATGATGGCGCAGGCCGGCGGCGTCGGCGCAAAACTGCTCGGGATCAAACCGCAGAGCATGTTCGTGTTCGCAAAAATCCGCTCCGCGGTGTTCAAGCGGCAGGTCCGGCCCGGCGATACGGTGGAAATGGAAATCACCAACATCAAATCAGGTTCGCTGATCCTGCATCAGAAGGGCATCGGCAGAGTAGCAGGCGAAGTTGCCGTTGAAGCGGAATGGATTGCGATGGCTTCGGGGGTACCGGAATGAAATTGACACCAATGGTTCGAAATAATATCTGTCTGAATGCGCATCCTGAAGGCTGTGCCCAGGAAGTGCGGCTGCAGATCAACCGGGTCGCGGGATTGGCGTCGCGGGTTAAAACCCTGGGATCAGCCATCACCAGGAAGCCAAGGAATGTCCTCGTGATTGGCTGTTCTACCGGCTATGGGCTTGCGTCGCGGATTGTCGCGGCTTTTGGCTATGAAGCCGCCACCATCGGCGTTTCCTATGAAAAGGAACCCAGCCCAGCAAAGGCTGGTTCACCGGGCTGGTATGCCAACCGGACTTTCGATGCGGAAGCGCAGAAACGCAGCCTGACAGCCAAATCTTTCAATATGGACGCCTTTTCAAATGAGGCAAAGGCCAAAGTCATCGAAACAGCCAGAGCGCTTGGCATCCAATTCGACTTGGTAATCTATTCGCTGGCCAGTCCGGTTCGAACCGATCCTGACACCGGGGTCATGTATCGTTCGGTTATCAAACCGATTGGGCGGGAGTATACCGGAAAAACTGCCGATATTTTTACCGGGAAAATCAGCGAGGCCAAGGTTCAGCCGGCCGATGAAGAAGAAATCAGGCAGACGGTCAAAGTCATGGGCGGCGAGGACTGGGCTCGCTGGATATCGGAGCTTTCCGCCGCTGGATTGCTGACCGAATCGGCGATTACCCTCGCCTATTCCTATATCGGGCCGGAGCTGTCATGGCCGATTTATCGTGACGGCACCATTGGAAGAGCCAAGGAAGATCTGGAAATAACAGCCCGCAAACTGCGCGCTGACTTTGAAAACCAAAACCTCAAAGCCTTTGTTTCTATTAACAAGGCAGTGGTCACCCGGGCAAGCGCAGTAATCCCGATCATCCCCCTCTATGTTTCCACCCTTTTCAAGGTCATGAAGGAACGCAATATCCATGAGGACTGCCTGGATCAGATGATCCGGCTTTATGCCGAACGGCTGTACCTGAATGGGCTGAATTCCATCCCGCTTGATCCAGAAGGCCGAATTCGGCTTGACGAGCTCGAACTGGGACAGGCGGTACAGGCGGAAGTAGCTTCAAGGCTTGCCAGCATCAATGAATCGAATCTGGCGAGTCTGGCGGATATCGAAGGCTTCAGGGTGGACTTTCTCAGGGCGCACGGGTTTGAAGTGCCTGGCGTGGACTACGACAAAGAGGTCGAGTCTTTCCAATGAACATGTTGTTTGTCGCCGGCGAAAGTGTTGACGCTGCCCGTGAAATTGCCATTCCGCGGGCGGACCGGCGATATGAGCATATTCTGAAAGTTCTGAAAAAGGCTCCCGGCGACGAAATTTCGGCAGGCTCGGCTGATGGTTTTCTTGGCATGGCCAGGATTCTATCGGTCAGCGACGCCGAAATCAGGCTGAGTTTTCGGCCTGAAAAACCTGCGGAGCCACTGCATCCGCTCAGGCTGATTCTTGGATTTCCGCGCCCCATTCAGGCGAATCGTATCCTGAAAGATATAAGCTCCCTGGGTGCCGCGCAAATCTGGCTTACGGTGACAGAGCTGACTGAAAAATCCTACATGAAATCCGATATTTTCGCGAATCGCGAGTTCAGTTCCGCGCTCATTGAAGGGGCTGAACAGGCAGGCAATCCGCGTTTGCCCGAAGTCAAAACCTTCTGGTCGCTGAAACGCGCTCTGGATGCACTGGATTCATTGGATACACGCAATGCCGCGGAAAAGCCGGTATTATCTGAGCTCATCCCCCAATTCGCCGCATCCGGAACCCGGATAGCCCTGCATCCTGATTCTCAGGCAGTGCCGATTTCTGCCCTTTCCCTGCTTGAAAAGCCTGTCACTCTCGCCATCGGTTCCGAACGCGGATGGACCGAACAAGAAGCCGCCCTGCTCCAGCATTATGGCTTTACCATCTGCAGCATGGGAAGGCGCATTCTAAAAACAGAGACCGCGACGGTCGCCGCGGTCTCCATCATCCTTTCAAAATTGAACCTGCTCTAATTTTTAGACGCCCAGCAATTTCCCCAGAGTTTCCACGTCTTTGGCAAAGCGCTGGCATGCCATCTCAATCGGCTGCGGTGTCGCCATATCGACCCCTGCAACCTTGAGGGCTTCAATCGGGAAGCGGGAGCCGCCCGATTTGAGGAATGCAAAATAGTCATCCAGTTCAGCCTTGCCGCCATGCAGGACACGTTCGGAAAGCGCGATGCTGGCGGAGATGCCAGTCGAATATTTGTAGACATAGAACGCGTTGTAAAAATGCGGAATCCGCAAACCCTCGAGGTCTGAAACATCCTCAAGCTTCATGGAAGGCCCGAAATACTGCTGCAAAAGCTTTCGGTAGACAGAGCGGAGGGAATCCACCGTCAGCGGCTCACCGCGCTCAGCCATGGCATGGGTGATCGCTTCGAATTCGGCAAACATGGTCTGCCGGAAGAGCGTTGCCAGCGTATCATCTATCCGGTTCGCGAGCAGACTGGCCCGTTCGGCCTCGGAATTGCTTCTTTCATAGAGGTATTTGAATACCAGTTGTTCATTGAAGGTGCTGGCCACTTCCGCCTCGAAAATGGTGTAGGAATAGCAGAGGAAGGGATTGCTGCGGGCAGAATAATAGGAATGCATCGAATGGCCGCCTTCGTGCGCCATGGTAAAGACATCCCGGAGTACGTCTTCTTTATAGTTGAGCAGAATGTACGGCTCGCCGCAGAAACTGCCTGCTGAAAAAGCCCCCGAGCGCTTACCCTTGTTTTCATAGCGGTCCACCCAGCCGCCCAGCAAACCTTTCCTGAGCGTTGCAACATATTCATCGCCGAGCGGCGCAAGCGCTTGTGTCACGATGTCCACAGCTTCTTCAAAGCTGTGGCGGGATTTCTTTTCCTCGACCAGCGGAACATAGACATCATAATGCCGCAGTTCATCCACTCTGAGGAGTTTCTGTCTGAGTACATAGTAGCGGTGCAGAGCGGGCAGGTTGTCGTGGATGGTCTGCACCAGGTTGTCGTAAACCGCTTCGGG
>JAJTBL010000199.1 GCA_021286925.1 Spirochaetia bacterium
CTTCGTCTTTGAGGGCTTCCTTGAGCGCATTCACGCTGTCGGCATGCGGACAGCCCTGGCAGAACTGGGGCGGACGGGTAGGTATGCTGATGCCGGGGAGCTGGACTGAGGCTTTTTGTGATAGGCCGAGCGCTTTTCTGACGCTGTCCGATGACAGCTCGCCGTCAAGCGGAATTTCTCCGCTCAACTTGCCGAGCACGGGCACCGGGGCTGAGAAAACCCCGCGGATTTCCCGCTCAATAAAGGGATAGCCTTCTTCGATGACAAGCAGTTTTTCCACGCTGGCCGCGAGATGGCGGATTTTTTCCTTGCCAGCGGGGTATCGGCCGATGTGCAGATGGCTTGGCTTTTCGCCGCCATGTGCTGCGCTCCAGTCTGCTTCATTTTCCAGATAATATCGAAGGCCGAGCCCGCAGGTTATGACGCCGAGTTTTTTGCTTCTCAGGCTCAAGGGGGCTGCAGCTTCCGAATCCTTTTCAAACTGCCTGTTTTTTTCGAGCAGAATTTTCCAGCGATTGCGCGCCATGGCAGGCATCAGAATCCAGGACATGGTGTCATCGGATTTCGAAAGCGGGTTGGGCTGGCGGGTCGCGGCTGTCCTCACCGAGGCTCTCGCATGGGCAAGGCGTGTCGTGATTCTCAGCAGAACCGGAACCTCGTGTTTTTCGGAATAATCGAATGCTTCGCGAACCATGTCGTAGGCTTCCTGCTGATCCGAAGGTTCAAAGCAGGGCATCCGGGCAAAATCAGCGAGAACACGCGAGTCTTGTTCATCCTGCGATGAGTGCATTCCAGGGTCGTCTGCCACAACAACGACGAGACCGCCTTTTATCCTGACGAGCGCCGAATTGATAAAGGGGTCGGCAGCGACATTGAGTCCGACATGCTTCATGGAAACCATGGCTCTTCGGCCGGCAAAAGAAGCGCCGAGTGCCGATTCATAGGCGGTTTTTTCGTTGCTGCACCACTGAGCGACAATATTGGCTCGCTCAGATTCAGCAATCCTTGCCTTGTAGCGGTCCAGATTGTCCTGGACATACTCCATGATTTCTGTTGATGGTGTTCCCGGATACGCGTAAGCGCCGGAAAGACCTGCGTCAATGGCTCCCTGGGCAATCGCTTCATCACCAGAGAGAACAAACTCGTGCATGTAGGCCTCCTTGAAACACCGCGATGTGAGTCTTCCGTGCAAGAACGCTGGAACATGGACATCCTGGCGTTCACAGCCGGCAGGCTTTACCGGGGCATTTCAGCATTCAAAAATATAGTTCGTATTCCTGAGGAACAGGAGCGTTGTAAACATACTCAGCTTCCTTTTCCTTCCTGCGTATCCATTCGGAAATAAGTTCTTTCGGGAAAACGCCTTCCAGATAAGAATTGTCCTTTTTGAGTCCGTTCAGGACATGGTACAGACCCATCGGAAAGGTGTTTTTAGCGGTGACTTTGTCGGTTGCGTATCCAAGCGCTATCGGGTCGAGTTTTTTCGCGATGCCATCGATGCCAGCGAGCATCATGGCGGCGATAAAGTAATATACATTCGCGGTTGCGTCGCCGGTCCGGAATTCAATCCGGGCTTCGCCCTTGCCGAGGTAGCCCGGGATTCTGACAGCCGCGGCGCGGGAGCCTTGCGCGAACGTGGCGCTGACAGGGGCTTCAAACCCCGGGACCAGTCTTCGGTATGAATTGGTCGAGGGATTGGAAAAGGCCAGGAGGGAACCAGCCAAGGCATGGGAGAGCACGCCGGCGATGTAGCTGAGACCTTCGTCGGACAGACCGTACATTTTTTCGCCCGGGAAAATGGATTTTCCGTTTTTCAGAATAAATTGATGGACATGCATGCCGCTGCCTGCGATTTTGTACATGGGCTTGGGCATGAATGTCACCTTGAGTCCCAATTCCTCGGCTTCGTTTCGCAGAATCCACTGGGCGAGGGTCACCATGTCGGCAACCTTGCTGATCGAGATAAAGTCGAGTTCGATTTCCATCTGGGAGGAGCCCACTTCATGGTGGTGGTATTTGACGGGAATGCCCGCGTCGGTCATGGTTTTAACCGCGCGGTTTCTAAGCAGTTGATAGCTGTCCTGGGGAGAAACCCGGTGATACCACTTGGACAGGCCGAATCGCGGCTTGTCCTCGGATTCTTCTCCGATGCCTTCGGAATTTTCAACAAAATAATAGGAATGATCAAAGGTGGTGGAATATCGAACATCATCAAAGACGTAGAATTCCAGCTCTACCAGGGCCATTGCATCGTCGCCGAAACCAGATGCCTTGATTGTATCAAGGGCTTTGGCGATGACGGTTCGTGGATACTGGGCAAACGGCTCGCCATTCGTCAGGTTTACCGTGCAGAAAGCATGAAGGATTCTGAATCCGTCTTTTTCTTCAATAAAAGCGGTGGAAAGATCGGGCACCGCTACCATGTCCGAGGAATGAACTTCGGCAAAACCGAAGTTTGACGCATCAAAACCAACTCCCTTTTTGAGAACCTTCTCGGTCACATAGCCTTTGGGAAGGCTGACTGCCCTGAGGTGGCCATCGATATCGATAACCAGCAGAGAGAGATAGTCAATGTCGTTGAATTCGCCATTCCATGCTGAAAGTTTCATGCTGAGCTCCTTGCACATCATTCTGTCAGGCTGCTAAAGCCGCCCGGACTTTGGATACTATATCAAGGGATTATTTGATGCCAGCGGTTAGTAATGATACACCTGATTTTCAGAACACGCAACAAAAAAGCACAGAATATGAAATGATGATGTCAATATTTGAAATGAGCTTGGTGGGAGTATCGTTACGATTAAGCATGTATGGCTTCAATGGTTTTCCGCATAAGCACGGGAAGATACAGTAAACGTTGCATGACAGCAAAGGCCCATACGACAAAGGCCGCCACGCCTGTGCGTAGCGGCCTTTCAATACAGCCGAGAAATAGATTCAGCTTGCGGAGCTTGAGCCCTACTGAACGATCACGGTCAGCTCGGGGAATTCCGTGGTGAACGCTTCCTGTGCCCTCCTGATTATCCCCTCTTTGACAACACCATTGATGGCTGAACAGGCGGGGCATTCATAGGGAGCTATGCCGCTCACAAGGGTCAGGATAATGGTTTTTTCTTTTTCACTGTAGGTGACCTTTTCGACTAGCCCCAAATCCACAATTGGCACATCGGACTGCGGTTCCTTTACCTTTGCGAGCGCTGAATCGATCCTTTTCTTTATCTGCGGATCCATACGGCTCTCCTTTCTCTGACGATGCAGAGCAAAAAATGAGCATTGTTATCGGAAATACTCCGAACACTGCGCCACAAACACTTTGAGATTTTCCTCAATCTTGCCATTTTTAGGCTTTAAAAAGAGGAAAAACGTCTTGTTTTCATCAAAGCAGGTAAAATGAACAAGGCTTTGTGGATCTGGCATGGCCATCAGGGTTCTTTTTAGGGTTTCTTTGATGTCGCCATGCCGCCATGCGAGCACAAATTCTCTGCCGTCCCGGCTCATTTCCTCTTTCTCCATCTCTTGGAAGCCGTCAATCTTGGCTTTATTCAGATATTTCTTTTCAATGATGTGCCCTTCGCCCGCCAATTTTCGATCAGAAAAAAGGTTGAGAAAGAAGCGGTCAGAACCCCCGATTGCGAGGGAAAAGGGCATATAGAGCAGTGAATGGCGGGGGAAAAAGGTGAAGGTACCTTTCGCTTCGCGCCAGGGATCGCGCAATTTGTACTTGATATTATAGCCGATCGCTCCGCCGATATTGACGTATTCAGTTTCCTTCGGGTTGAGTACGTTTTCAGCTTGCGTGGACATGGTTTTGCCCAGCCAGCGATTTTTCTTGACGCCAAGAAAATAATTGACCGTTGCTCCAACGCCGAGCAGTATGATTGCAGTTAAAAGAAATGGATTCATGTTCATTTATTTGCCTTCTTTGAGAAAAAGTTGAACCAGCGGCTGCAGGCCGATTTTTGCAAGATCTTCTCTCGAATGGATGCCATCCCGGGTAAAGTCAAAGGTAAAACGAGGCAGGGATGATAATTCAGGGGACAGTTTCCATTCC
>JAJTBL010000200.1 GCA_021286925.1 Spirochaetia bacterium
ATCTTCAGCTTCGTGCAGGTATAGCAAAGCCCGGTCAGTCGGATCCAGCTCACGCAAAGCCCTGATGAGATGGAGCTGGAGATCCTGCCGCAAAATGCCTTGTTCGGGAGTCTCGCCGGAAGCCGAAAGTTCCAGTCCCGGCAGGTCCTCGAGCGACACCTGTCTGCTTGCAACACGCGCAGAACGCCGCATGACATCGGAAGCGGCATTTCTGCAAACTGAATAAATGAAGGCGCCAACTGAACTTTTTTTTCGCAGATTTTTCAATGAACGAGAGAGGCGGATCAGCGCCTCCTGGGACGCTTCCTCCGCCATATCGGGATCGAACCCGACAAATGCCGAACAAAACCCTCGGATTCTATCCCACCAGCGCCAGACAAGCCGCTCGAATGCTCCGCGATCGCCGCCGGCAGCATGCAACGCCAGTTCAGCATCGATTGTTTCATCCGAAGCTTCGTGCTGAGAAAGGGTAAAATACCGCGGCTTGTCTTCCATAATTCAACCTTAATCATACGATAAAATGGCAGGAAAGCAAGACGGAGCCGCGGAAATCTGCTGGTTTACCGCTCCTTTCACATGAAGCGCTTGAGCATCAGCAGCATTCTGCCCCAACGATCCACGTCCTTGGGATTCATACCTTTTGAACTGAAGGAATCGGCAAACTTCCCGAATTTTTCAGATACACGGGCTTCACGGACCAGCATGAGCACTGTCTGCCAGCGTTCTTCTCCCAGCACTTTTTTCACTTCCAGCTGGCGTTTGATCTGGATGAATTTGATGGTTTTTTCATACTCAGCGCTCTTCCCGATTTCTTCTTTAATGGCATCGAGGTCCGGCGTGCTTTCCAGCATCAGGCGGGCAATCTTCGACTGGATTATCTTGATTTCAGCCTGCGCCCGTGCCAATTCGGCTTCGTCAGCTTCAATTATTTTTGAAATCTGCTGAAGCTCCTGATCAGTCAGCTTGAGGTTCTGCAGCCAGCCTCTGACCGCGTCCTTGCCCATCGGACGCATCTGCGCCGAAGCAAGTGTTGCTGAAGCGAACAAAAGCATAAAAACGATTGCTGCCGTGAAGATTCTCCTGGTGGATTTTCTCATGGTAACCTCCCTGTATCGAATTTCGCTACTCTATAGTCGTTCGGCATGGCAAGAAGGTTTCAGATTTTTTTTCAATTCGATAGAATACTGTGGTAAAATGCCAAAAAATACTGCACACTGGATGGGAAGGAGCTGAACCATGGATGAAGTCCGCCCGCGCTTGTTCATGTCCCGTTGTCTCGGCTTTGAGCACTGCAGATGGAACGGTGAAGTTATCAATGACGAATTTATCAGACAGCTCGAACCATTTGTCGACATCATCCATGAATGCCCCGAAATGGCGATAGGCCTGGGTTGTCCGCGCGACCCTGTCAGAGTTGTCCGCGACGGGGACACCATGGAACTGCTCCAGCCTGCAACCGGCAGGCGATTCGGGCCAGTGATGCGTTCCTGGGCTGAAGCATACTGCCGCAACCTGGAAGCGCCTGACGGATTCATCCTGAAATCCCGCTCCCCATCCTGCGGTTTCAAAGATGTCAAAGTGTACGCTTCATTTGCACCTGAATCAGGCTCAAAGCCGGGAGCCGGCATTTTCGGCGCGGAAGTTGTCCGTGTATTCGAGGGCATACCGATTGAAGACGAAGGGCGGCTTAGAAATTTTACCATCCGGGAGCATTTTCTGGGGGCTGTCTGGACTCTCGCCCGATTCCGGGCCGTAAAAAAGAAAGGCACCATGGGCGCACTTGTGGATTTTCACGCTTCACATAAGTATTTTCTGTTGCTGCATAATCAGAAAGAAATGCGGCTGATGGGATCCATTGTCGCGAATCTGGATAAAAAACCGCTGGCTGAAGTTTTTTCGCAGTATGAAGCCGAATTGAAAAAGGCTCTGGCCAGCCCGCCAAAATACACTTCACTCATCAATGTCGTCCAGCACACATTCGGCGGATTTTCGGAGTCGCTTTCAAAAGAAGAAAGAGCTTTGTTTATCAACCTGATCGAGCAGTACCGGGATGAGCGGATTCCGGCGAGCGTCCTGCTTCAGCTTGTCCGCTCCTGGGCTGTGAGGTTCGGAGAAGACTATCTTCTGAAGCAAGTGCTTTTTCAGCCATATCCGCTTTCACTGGTGGAGATAACCGATTCAGGGAAGGGGCGCTCGTACTGATGCATACGGAAGAGTTGCTGCTGTTCGCCGCTGACACTGCCCGGTTGATGCTGGAAAGCGGCGGCGAAACCTACCGGGCTGAAGAGTGTGCCATTTCGATCATCACCAGCCAGGGCGGCGCTGAAGCCGAATGTTTCGCGACCGCGACTGGTCTCATGCTTTCCTTTGTCAGCGATGACGGCAAGACCCATACCGTGGTCAGAAGAATAAAAAAGCGGATCATGAACCTCGAAAAGGTTTCCCGAATCGACCGGATGGTCAGAGATCTTAAAACTGACCAGATAGGCTTTGAAGAAGCTGAAAGCGAGCTGGACAGGATCGAGCGTTTGCCCGAGCGTTCAGGCAAGACCCGGATTGCGGCGGGAGCTTTCGGGGCGGCCTTTTTTGCTCTGCTGTTCAGAGCGGATGTGCGAGAAGCCTTCGCGGCATTTTTCATTGGAGCCCTTGTGGCTCTGGTGGTGCGGCTTTCCGCGCGCCTCAGAATGCCGGATTTTATCGCCAATTTGGCCGGCGGAGCGCTGGCGGCTTTCTGCACCTTGCTGCTGGTCCAAATCGGGTTTCTGAATCGAGCCGATGTGACCATCATTGGCGTCATCATGCTGTTGGTTCCCGGTGTTGCCATAACGAACGCAATCAGAGACACCATTGCCGGGGATTTTGTCGCGGGCCTTGCGCGAGGCGCCGAAGCTTTCCTGGCAGCTGCTGCCATATCGGCAGGCACCGGCGGCGCTTTTGCCCTCTGGCAGATTCTTCAGCCGCTTTTCGGAAAAGGCGCCTGAGCATGCTGGCCCCCCTGTACGCCGCCATCGCGACTTCAGCGTTTTCAATCCTCTTCGGCCTGGGCTGGATAGACGCAAGCATAGCTTCCTGCGGCGCTGCGCTGGGCTGGGCAGTGTACGAATGGTTCCCCGCCCTGCACGCCGAAGCCTTTTCAGTCTTTTTCGCAGCCCTCGCTGCAGGCCTCTTCAGCGAAATTGCAAGCTATTTCAGAAGAAAGCCCGCAACCGTCTACATGATTGCCAGCATCATTCCGCTCGTGCCGGGCGGCGGGATGTACTACACCATGCTTTCGACGCTGGAAGGCAACACCGCACAATCGGTCGATACCGGCATTGCCACCCTGATGACCGCATTTTCCATCGCGATCGGCCTGGCAGTGGCAAATGTCATAGGAAGAATCGCGTTCGGCAACCGCTATCGCCCGCTCCGTCCGAAGAAATAAGATCAGTGCCTCGAGTGCTCGATGCGGTTGAGGGAGCGCAGGATTGAGACCAGCGCAAATATACAAGGTTCGAGACACTAATCCAGCTTTCCCCCCGCTCGATTTTTTGATACCTTCAAACCATGTCACAATCGACTACTTCCAATCCCCGAGGAGAATTTCATGTCCTTTACTCTCATTGAAGAACGCCAAGTCCAGGAGATCGCTTCGATCGTTCGGCTGTATACTCATGACCAGACAGGAGCACGGCTCCTTTCCGTCATCAACGCCGATGAAAATAAATGCTTTGGAATCTCATTCAGAACACCGCCCGAACATTCAGACGGAGTCGCCCATATTCTGGAACACTCGGTGCTCTGCGGTTCGCGAAAATATCCCGTCAAGGAACCATTTGTCGAACTGATGAAAGGTTCACTCAACACCTTTCTCAACGCGATGACCTTTCCCGATAAAACCGTCTATCCCGTCGCGTCTACCAATCTGAAGGATTTCCGCAATCTGGTCGACGTATACCTGGATGCGGTGTTCTACCCGCGCATCACGGAAGACACCTTCCGCCAGGAGGGCTGGCATTATGAAGTGGATGAATCGACGGGCGAACTC
>JAJTBL010000201.1 GCA_021286925.1 Spirochaetia bacterium
GCGTAGAAACATATACGGCTGCATCAGATTCACGCATCACTGCCTTCCTTTATTCGCTGGATTTCATCACGTATCAGTGCGGCTTCTTCAAATTCGAGATTTTTTGCGTGTTCAAGCATTCTCGCTTCTAGCGCTTTAAGCAAGGCTTTTTTCTGCTCAGGTACCAGCAGAGAATGCGATTTTTTCAGCAGACCGATTTCATCCAAGGTGATATCAATCTTTTCTTCATGGTGCCGTTCGAGAATATCCTGCACCGTTTTCTTTATGCTGACCGGTGTTATGCCATGTTCCCGGTTGTAGGCAAGCTGAATTGCCCGGCGCCGGTTTGTCTCATCAATTGCGGTTTTCATGGCTTCGCTTTCCCGGTCCGCATACATGACGACAAGGCCTGCTGCGTTGCGTGCTGCTCGCCCGATAATCTGGATCAGACTGGTCGCTGAACGGAGAAAACCGATTTTATCGGCATCGAGAATGGCGATAAAGGACACTTCAGGCAGATCGATGCCTTCCCTGAGCAGATTGATTCCAACCAGGACATCAAAGAGGCCTTCCCGGAGCTGTTTCAGAATTTCCACGCGCTCGATGGTTTCAACTTCGGAATGGATATACCGGACCTTCAGTCCCAGCCCTGTAAGGTACTCCGTCAGTTCCTCTGCCATTTTCTTGGTCAGCGTGATGATCAAGCTCCGCTCGCCTTTCTGGCTTCTTTCGCGGACGCGCCGGTAAATATCCTCCATCTGTCCTTCGGTCGGCATGACCTGAATTTCTGGATCGATAAGACCGGTCGGGCGGATCAGTTGTTCAGCGACAACTGCCGACCTTTCCAACTCTTTCGGCGAAGGTGTCGCCGATACATAAATAACTTTGTCGACAATAGTTTCGAATTCATCGATGGTTAGCGGCCGATTGTCCAGTGCGCAGGGCAGACGAAAACCATAGTCGACCAGCGAGGTTTTCCGGCTTCTGTCTCCGGCATACATGGCGCCGATCTGCGGCAGTGTAACATGCGATTCGTCAATGAAAGTAAGAAAGTCCTTGGGGAAATAGTCCAGCAAAACCCCGGGGCGCTCCCCTGGCTTTCGTCCGGAAAGCGGCGCTGAATAGTTTTCAATACCCGAGCAATAGCCCATCTCTTCGAGCATTTCGATATCATATTCCGTGCGGGATTTGATTCTTTCAGCTTCCAGCGGTTTGTTGTTGGCTAAGAAATAGGCGTATTGCGTTTCGAGTTCGTCCTTGATCCGCTGGACGGCCCTTTGAACCATATCCTCGGGCATGACAAAGTGCTTTGCAGGATAAATGATCGCTTCATCCAGGTCATCGCCGGCCTTTCCCGTCAGCGGGTCGATTTTTCGGATCCGCTGAACCGTGTCGAATTCAAGTTCAATCCGATAGGCGTCTTCGGCATAGGCTGGATAAATTTCGAGGATATCCCCGCGGACCCGGAACCGGCCTCGGTCAAGAACCATATCGTTCCGCTCGTATTGCAGATTGATCAGATTTCTTTTTACTGTATCGAGATCGATGACCTTTCCGCGGTCTATGTAAATCCGCATTTCCTTGTAAAGGTCAGGCGAACCCAAGCCATAGATACAGGAAACGGTTGCGACGATGATGACATCACGGCGCTCCATCAAGGCGGCTGTCGCGGCAAGGCGCATACGATCTATTTCATCATTGATGCTCGAATCCTTTTCAATATACAGATCTTTGGACGGGACATAGGCTTCTGGCTGATAATAATCATAATAGGAAACAAAATATTCGACGGCATTTTCAGGGAAGAAGCCTTTGAACTCCCGGTACAGTTGGGCGGAAAGCGTCTTGTTGTGCGAAATAACCAGCGTCGGCTGCTGAAGCGCCTCTATAACCTTTGCCATGGTAAAGGTTTTCCCCGAGCCGGTTACCCCTTTCAGGGTCATGTATCGCTTGCCACTTCGAGCCGCTTCCACCAGCGCAGCAATTGCACTTCCCTGATCTCCCGCCGGCTCGAACGGCGCTACAACTTTGAATGGCTTCATTCGTTCTGTGTCCGTTCAATCAGAGTTACCTGAACGCGATTTTTCTGATTGCCTCGATAAAATTCAACCCAGACTTTTTCACCGGGCTTATTGTCTTCAAGCGCGGTATAAAGGTCGGCCACCGATGCGATTTCCTGGTTGTCGACCGAAGTTATGATATCTCCGCCGATGTTGAAAACGGAGCTTCCATAGCGCACTGCTTTGGTACCGCCGCGGAGCCCTGCTTTTTCTGCATTGCTGCCGGGGCGAACTTGCGACACCAAAAGCCCTTTTTCCACCGGTACGGAATATCCGGCTTTTCGCATATATTCGACCAGATCGGGTACGAGGATAAAGGCATCCATATCTATCCAGCCACGCCTGACTTTTCCTTCTTTAATAAGCTCCGGAACAATTCGCACTGCGGTATCGACTGGAATAGCGAAACCAATACCCACAGAGCCGCCCGAGGGCGAATAAATCATGGTATTGATGCCGATCATTTCGCCTCGCGCATTCAGGAGCGGACCGCCTGAATTGCCGGGATTGATCGAAGCGTCAGTCTGAATCATGTTTTGCAGGATGGTACTGCTGTCTTTCTGAATCGGGCGGCCGAGACCTGAAATGATACCTTTGGTCAGTGTGCGCTCAAGGCCGAAAGGATTGCCGATAGCCAGCACCTTCTGGCCGACTTTGAGATTTTTCGATGTACCAAATGGAATTGGCTTGAGTTTGGCTCCCGCTGGCGGAGAAAATTTGATGACGGCGAGGTCGTTCTGCGGGTCTGTGCCGACGACTGTCGCCTCATGGCGGCTTCCGTCTGCAAGATCGACATAGAGCTTGTAAGCATCCTTGACGACATGATTATTGGTCAGGACATATCCTTTTTCATCGATGATGGACCCTGAACCTGAGCCGCCGCTTTGGGGTACGGGATCCAGAAACCAGTTGATCGCCATGACTTCGGTGGTGATATTGACCACTGACTCATTATAGCGCTCATAGATCGAAATATTTTCCATCTCGTCAAGGGTATATCCTGAATCCGAAAGGGCCGTTTCCGTGATCTGTCCGGATGCAGGCTGCGTTGTGCTTGCCGCCAGAGGAGGGGCTGACAGGGCCGCCGGGCTCCCACCCGTGCCTGCTGATCGGCTGCTCCAGATTCCGGTTCGGGCAATTATGAACGATCCAGCCGCTATGAGCATCGCTGCAGAAAGAAATGATATGCCTGCAATGACAATGACAGCTTTTTTCGAGTAAAGTTTCATATATCAGCCTCACTCATGCAAAGGTCAGTTTTCCGGCAGAAGCTTCTTCAAGCCTCGCGAGCATAAAGATATAATCAGACAGTCGATTCAGGAAACGGGTCAAATCAGAGGACACCGCTTCTCTGCGCGACAGGGTTATGACTCTGCGCTCGGCCCGTCTCGCAATGGTTCGTGCAAGATCAAGCGCGGCTGAACCAGCGGTCATGCCTGGAATGACAAACCCTGTCAAAACAACCCGCTCTTCTATAGCAAGCGTTTTTTCAGCGATTTTTTCTTCGTCCTTGCCGGTTATCGGCCTGTCGAAAGGAATTCCCACCGATGCCAGCTCTCCGGCTACCCGGAAAAGAAGGCGCTGGATATCATCAATCGCGTACAACACTTCATCCTGAAAACACAGATGCCGGGCCATGCCGAGCGCCGATGACAATTCATCGATCGTTCCGTAGGCTTCGACACGAATGTCATCCTTGCTGATTCGTTCACCAGACCAGAGACCGGTTTCGCCCTCGTCGCCAGTTCTTGTTATTATACTCATATCAAATAAAATACTGTCAAAACCTTTCCTGCTGCAAGCTGGATGTGGAAAAATCTTCCCTCGCTCGCATCCCCTCGATATACTGTGAACTGTGTATAAGAAGATTTCACGCTTTGCTGCACCATGCCCGTATTTGCCGGGCCGGAAATCCATCATGCTGGTGATGGATCTGAGCTGGACCGAT
>JAJTBL010000202.1 GCA_021286925.1 Spirochaetia bacterium
TGCGGGAATCTTGTCGGTATCCTGCAGATCCTGGACGTCGTGCCCGTAGATACTGAATGCCGGAAGACCCTTCTGGTTGTGTGCGGCCAGGACGGCGGCCAGGTACACCGCGCCCGGCCTGTCCGTGCCGTTGAAGCCCCAGACTGCCTTGATGGTGTTGGGGTCCATATCCATCGTTTCCGAGCCGTAGCACCAGCAGGGCGTAACGGTCAGCGTGACTGCAACACCCTCTCGCGCAAATTTTTCCTGCGCGGCGACTGCTTCAGCGACACCGCCGATTGTGGTGTCAGCAATGACACATTCCACAGCATGGCCGGATGGATGCCTGAGATTTTCGGAAATCAATTTTGCCGCCGCTTTTGCCATTCCCATCGTCACAGCTTCAAGGCTCTCGCGGACACCGCCAAGCCGTCCATCGATAGTCGGTCTGATACCAATTTTCGGTAAACCGCCGCGCAAGCGCATCTGCGGTTCCTGCACTTCAAATTCTTCCATAGGAAACCTCCCGGTAATTGTGCTTTATCAATCTCGTCTTCAGCCGAACAATCTGGGTTCGCGTCGGATCCGGTTCCATGATTTTTTTCAGAATGAGCCGGGCCGCGGTCCGGCCAAGCTCGGCTATCGGCTGCTGAACCGCATAGCGGCAAAAGCGGAGCAGGGGCGCGTAGGGCATTTCGTCAAAAGCCGCGATTACGATATTCCGCCGCCTTGCAGATTCGTCGGACATGATGTAATTAGTCGCGCCGATATGGGTAAAGGCGTTGACCAGAAACCATGCGTCAGGAGAGCGGGAGTTTTTCAGCATTTCTTCCATTGCGTGATAGCCGAAGGGCAGGGTAGGCGGCCCAAAACGGACAAACTCTTCCTCAATTGGAAGTCCAGCTTCCTGCAAAGCCCGAGAATAGCCCGAAAATCGCTCTTTTGAGGTTGAAATTTCCGGCCTTCCGCCGATAAACCCGATTCTGGAGTACCCATCCAATATCAGCGCTTTGGTCGCTTCGTATGCGCCCTCTTCGTTCTCTGTCAGCACCGCGTCCACCGCGAAATCGGTCACCGTCCGGTCGACAAAGACAATGGGGATTCCGAATTCTTCAAGAAACCTGAAATGTCTGCCGCGGTCCGTAGCGGGAATGACCACTACACCGTCCACCAGCCGCTCCGCGAGGTGCCGCAGCCGCTTGGCTTCCTCTTCCAGCGAATCATGCGAAGCGCAGACAACCAGAGAATAGCCATTGGCGGCCAGTTCCTTGTCCATGCTCTCCGCGATGTACATGAAAAAATCTCCTGAAAGATCCGGCGCCATGACTCCGATTGTTTTTGTCTGATTGGTCTTAAGACTGCGGGCAACAAAATTCATCTTGTAGCCAAGTTCATCCATGGCTTTCAAAACCCGCTCTTTCGTGTCATCGATGACTCTGCTGTCATTGTTGATAACCCGGGAGACGGTTGCTGTGGACACTTTCGCGTATTCTGCAACTTCTTTGATGGTGATGCTCTGCTTGCCCACGCTCAACCCCCCTGTTCACGCATACGTTTGCTCGTTCAAATTCAACTTGAAATTCAGGCAAATTCACCGACCGGCGGCACACCCTTCTTGATAATGATATTGCCATATTTTACGGTTTCACCCGTCATGACAACCGCGAAAGCTTTTCTGCTGCGTTCATAAAAAGCAAACCGCTCCATGCGGACAATTGGCGGTGTCTGAGGCCAGTGCCGGTCAATCACCTTACGATACCGGCGTTCCACCTCGTAATCAAGCGTATCGCCGGGAACCGGCTGCATCATGATAACCGGATCGTCTACAAAATCGTCAAGGTTTATGAGCCGCAGAATTCCATCCAGCAAGTCGGGAATCCTGAGCCCATCAGCCCTCACAACCCGCGCATTCAGCGCATCGCCAGTAAAAAAAGCATCCGCGAGCACCAGCTCATCCCCATGCCCCATCTTATAGAGAACCGTCAGCAAATCCGGCGAAATGCATGGTTTGATTCCTATCAGCATACAAACCTCCTGCTTATTGCAGAGCCAAATCAGGAAACCGCGATCGCAAGGCTTCAAGGGTCGGCGGCTCCGCACCTTCCCGCATGCAGTCCATTGCCGCAGCCGCTGAGGCGAATCGCAGAATTCTTTCCAGCTGGGCTGAGCTCAGGTTTTCCAGGTCCTTCGCGGTTGTCCAGTTGTTGCTATCGAGAAAACTCAGCACCGCCGCGTGAAAAGTGTCTCCCGCACCAATCGTATCCACCACTCGTACCGGTACAGCTTCCGCGGAAGCAAAAGCATGCCTGGTCGCCGCCAGACTTCCCTGGCTTCCCTGCGTCACCAGCACAAGCTTCGCACCGCAATTGAGAATATGTGCAACGATTCCCCTGTCGAACGGCGAATCGTAAATCCACGCAAGGTCAGCGTCGCTGGCTTTAACAATGGCACAGCGGGCGCACATCGCTTCAAACGAATTTCTAAACTTCGCGCGGTCAGGAATCATGGACGCGCGGACATTCGGATCATAACTGACAAGAACGCGCTCCTGCACGCGTTCTGCAAAATTCAAAATTGAACCAGCCCCCGGCTCCAGTAAAAGCGAGATAGAACCCAAGAGCAAAAAATGAATATCAGGATGCAGCATGGCAGGCAAATCCCCTGCCTCGAGCGAGCGATCGGCGGCATTGTTGGCATAAAAAGCATACCGAGCTTCGCCGCTCGCCGATTTTTCCACAAACGCAAGTGTTACCGGGTTTTCCGCTCGGACAACATAATCAAGTCGAACCCCATTGCCGGCAAGGCGATTCACAAGCCGGTCTCCGAGAAAATCATTCGAAATCTTTCCAATATAAAACACCGTGCTTCCGAGGCGCGCCGCCGCAATGGCACTGTTATAGGGACAGCCCCCGGGCGCTGCCTTGAAAGCGCCATACGGTGCGTTTTCAACGGCTGTCAGCGGCACCATGTCTATAAGATTTTCACCAATGCAGGCAATCATGCAAATTCTCCGCTCTCTGAGCCAAAATCAGCCAGAAATGAATAAAAGTCCGCCAGAGCGCCAAGCTGCCGCATCTTGTTCGGACACGGCAGCCTGGCTTACTTGTTAATTTTTATTGATACAGAACAGCCTTGATCTTCGGATCATCGATATTGGACTTGTCATAGAAATAGAAGCCAGTATCGGTGAATTTCGGGAGCTTTTCGCCCTTGAGCGCTTTGACAGCGGATTCAACAGTCTTGTATCCGATGCCAACCGGGTTCTGGGTGATGGCGCCAGCCATTTCGCCAGAGCGGATTGCGGCAATCTGCTGAGCGCCGGAATCATAGCCGATAACCGTGATCTTTCCGATCTTGCCCATTTCCTTGACCGCGTTCAGAACGCCGATCGCGGAACCTTCATTTGCGCCGAAGAATCCCTTGAGATTGGGGTTAGCCTGAATGATGGCTTTTGCAAGGTCAGTGGACTTCAGGTGGTCGCCGCCGCCGTACTGGACGCTGACGATCTTGATCTTCGGATACTTTTCCTTGATGCGGTTGACAAATCCATCTCTGCGGTCAATGCCGGTCCGGCTGGTCTGGTCGTGGACGATAACCGCAACTTCACCTTCACCGCCGATGAGTTTTGCCATCATGTCCGCGGCAAGGGCTGCAGCCGCGACGTTGTCGGTCGCGCAGGTTGTGAGGGGGATGTCGCTGTCGACGCCGGAGTCAAACGCGATGACGGGGATCTTCGCGGCCTGCGCCTGTTTCAGGTACGGAATCGCAGCCTTGCTGTCCAGAGCGGCAAAACCGAGAGCGGCCGGTTTTTTCGCCAGCGCCGCAGACAGCATGTCGATCTGCTTGTCAACCATGGCTTCCGATTCAGGGCCTTCAAACGTGATGGTAACCTTGTAGTCCTTCGCGGCCTGCAAGGCTCCTTCCTTGACGGCCTGCCAGAACTGGTGCTGGAAACCCTTGGAGATAAGCGGAATATACACTGTCTGAGCGACGGC
>JAJTBL010000203.1 GCA_021286925.1 Spirochaetia bacterium
GCTGGATAAAATGAAGGCGATCATGGAAACGGGAATTCCGAATGCCTATACTATCTCGAAAAACGGCATCCGGAAGCTCATCTATCAAGCGCCGTGGAAAAGCGACGGCGTTATTGCCGGCATTGTCGAGTTTTCCATTCCAATCCCGGATGAAATGCCGCACTATGTCAGATCCTGAAAGAGGCCAGCCATGCTGATTTCGGTTGTCGTTCCGGTGTTGAACGAAAAGGAAAATATCTCCGCACTGACCGACCGGCTCGCCGAAATCCTGTCCCGATACGATTCGTACGAAATCCTCTTTGTCGATGACGGCAGTACCGATGGAAGCATAGAACTGCTCCGCAGGCTGTCCGCTGAGCGAAAGCACGTCGGATACGTGAGCCTTTCCAGAAATTTCGGCCATCAGAACGCATTGCGCGCCGGCATAACCGCAGCTCAGGGCGACTGCATCATCATGATGGATGGCGACTTTCAGCATCCGCCGGAAGCGATACCGCTGTTTATCGAAAAATATCTTGAAGGTTTCGATATCGTCTCCGGCATCCGCGATGACCGCAGCACAAGTTCGGAAACACCCGGTTTTTCCAAACGAATTTCCTCGCGGCTCTTTTATCGGATCATCAACAGCCTGAGCGATGTCAGAATCCAGCCAGGAGCCGCAGACTTCCGCCTCATTTCCAGCCGAGCCCGCTCGATTCTTCTCGACATGAAGGAACAAAATCTCTTTCTGCGCGGAATTCTGCCCTGGACCGGCCTTCCGCAGACTGAAATCAGGTATCAGACCGGAAAACGAAGAAACGGAACGACAAAATACAGTTTTTCAAAAATGCTGAATCTGGCGATGGATGGTATCACATCATTCAGCATCAAGCCGCTCAGGCTCACCTCTTTTCTGGGAGCCGTCATCTCACTGCTCGGTTTTATCTATGCGGTGTACGCCCTCTGCATGCGGCTTTTTACCACAAAAACCATTGAAGGCTGGACCAGCCTTTTAATCAGTGTTCTCCTCATTGGGGGCATCCAGCTGCTTTCAATCGGTATTCTTGGTGAATATGTCGGCAAAACCTTCATGGAAACCAAAGGCAGACCGCACTACATAATCCGAGAAAGCAGACTTCCGCGTCTGGGCGCGGAGCCTGAATTGAAAGCCGGACAGCGCCCCGACAGGGAGGATAGACAATGAATAGAGTGTTGCCGCTCTTCGGCATCGCGGCCTCAGCCCTTGCCCAGATTTTCCTGAAATACGCGGCGCGGTTTGAGGTGCGGGGAACCCAGTGGTTTCTTTGCATGGGAGCGAGTCTAGCCTCCTACGGCGCGTCGTTCTTTCTGTATGCCGCCATGCTGAGAACACGGGATCTGAGCAGAATCAGCCCGATCATGGCCAGCGCGGTTGCCATCCTGGTTGTGCTTGCCGGGTCCGCTTTCTTCGGCGAACAGATATCGATCAAGCGGGCCCTGGGGATCGCGTTCGGGCTTGCTGCGCTCTATCTGTTATCAAGCTGAACAGGACAAAGCCCATGCCGGAAATTGAATCGAAGCGACAAACCGCCGGCGCGGTTATCTTCACCGTGCTGTCGATGTTCCTGGTCTATGCCTTCATGCTCTCACGCTTCAACCTCTCTCTGCTGTTCAGCGACACCATCCTGACAGGCGGCGACAGCGCTTCCTGGTATCAGGTTCTGCATACGCTGAAAAATGAATTTCTCCCCCGTGGCAGGCTTTTTTCCTACAGCAATGCAAATTTCTTCGGTTACCTTGAGGGCCAGCATTACTTTCCCCTGCCCTTTCTTGCCGCGGCGCTCGCAGGCTTTTTCATGCCGCTGACCGTGGCGCTGAAGCTGGCGACGGTGGCGGGAGGCTTTGCCCTGCCGCTGACGAGCTTTGCCGCCGCGTATGCAATCCAGAAAAACTCAAGGCGCTCAGAAAAGACAGCGCTCTTTTCGGGACTCCTGGCAGCCTGCGGAAGTCTCATTTTTCTTTTCAACGAATCCTACACCATCTTCGGCGGAAACTGGCTTTCGACCTTCGCAGGGGAGTTCTGCTATTCCTGGGCAATCGCGCTGCTGCCGCTTTTTGCCGCCTCGGTACTCCTGGATCAGCAAAACAAGCGAAGCGGCATTCGCTCCGGCATTCTGCTGGGAATTTTGGGGCTCTCCCACTTTTTTGTTTTCATGCCGGCTTTTTTTCTGCCATTTTTCCCGGTTTTCAGGCTTTTTTTCGAATTGATTCGCGGCACAAAAAAAGAAACCACAGAAGCGCGGCAAGAGAAAAATGACCTTTTGGTTCGTGTTCTGACAACCTACGGAATCGCTTTTTTGCTGATGGCATTCTGGATGATCCCGATGATCGCCACCCGGAAATGGGCTCAGCCCATCAGCATGATCTGGCATTTTGCTTCTTTCCGTGAATTTGCGCGCCAAACTCTGGCGCTTGTCTGGCTTCCCGCGCTGATGCTGTTTCTCGCGGCGAGTTTTCGACGGAAGCAGACTTCTGCAGATAGGCGCCGCGCATCGGAAGCAAGAGAAATGAAGGCAGCGACTGAAGCAGGCAAAACCGACCGGGTCTATCTGCCTCGCTTTTTCTCCTACGCAATGGCCGCATGCGCATTTCTCTTTCTAGCGGCTCCAGGCTTGGGCATGCCGGATATCCGATTTGTGCCGACCGCTCTTGTCTTTTCATCGCTTGGGATTTCCCTGCTCGCGCCAAGCCCGGTATTTCGGCTTGCGCGACGGCTTCAGCGTCGCTTTGCTGCCTCCAGTGCACATGCAGGCGCCGCGACAAGGCCTGAATCAGCAGGCATTTCCGCCCTCATCATGGCAGAAATTGCGGCTGTCCTGGTTTCCTGCGGAATCGCGGCGGCAACCGGCAGGAACGCTTCAGGCTGGTTCGCATGGAATTATTCAGGGTATGAAGCAAAACAGGAATGGCAGTTTATCAACAAGCTTCGTGACACCTATAAAGGCAGCCTCGATGACGGCCGCTTCCTCTGGGAAAAGCAGGATCAGCGCGACAACCGTGATTTTGGTTCAGAACGTGCCTTTGAAAATCTCTATCTTTTTACAGGGCATCCGAGCTCTGAGGGCATCCACTACGGTTCGAGTTTCATGGCGAGGGCAACTACCTATCTGCAAAGCAGTTATTCACTGCATCCCGTAGACCCCGAGGCTGAGAGAATTTATTCGACCATTGATCCAGACTCGTGGACTGCGCGTTTTGCCCTGCTGAATGTTCATTATATCATTGCGCATTCCGATGAAATGAAAAAACTTTTTTCACCGCATCCATCGTTTGCGCTCGATATGGAAGCTGGAAAATTTGCCGTCTACCGGTTCAAAGCCTACCAGGGACACTATGTTCAGGCGCTTCCCGCAAACGCGCTTTCCATAGTCAAGTCAGGCTCAGGCGGTTTCAAAACCGATTATTACCGCTTTTTCCGCGATTACGAACTGATTCGATTTCCATTCATATCGAATGAATTCGCGGACAGCCGGCTTGTGAACTCACTGAAAGGCGGCGCACGGGAATATTCTGATTATGACAGCTACCGCGCCGCGATGATGCCGCAGGCGCTGATCTATGGATATGAACCAGAAACTGCCGCGGGAATCTCGGCAGAGCATATCGACAATTTTTCGATTTCTTTTCATACCGACAGGCCGGGCCAGCCCCATCTGATATCGCTTTCCTACGCTCCCGGATGGAAATCCCTTGCCGGAGAAAAAATCTACCCTGTTTCGCCGGGTTTCATGCTGATTATCCCGACTTCGCGGGAAGTCAGCCTCAGGTATGAACGAACCATGTGGGAGTGGCTGGGAATATTCCTGACACTCATGGCTATTCCGCTCGCGCTCTGGATTCGGATTCAGTCAGGCAAAGCCAGGGATAGGCAAAAAACACCCACCATCTCATGGAAGGCACTCACCGCCTTCGCCATGGCGATCTTCCTGCTGTCAGCGGTTTATCTGATCCTG
>JAJTBL010000204.1 GCA_021286925.1 Spirochaetia bacterium
TTCGCTGTTTTGCGACGATGAGATCGGTTTCAATTTGCTCAGACCGTTGATCAGCTGATTTATTGATTTCGCGTTCACGGTGCAAAAAGAGTATCAAATCGGCATCCTGCTCAATGGAACCTGACTCGCGGACATCGGACAAGTTTGGCTGTTTCCCTTCAGCTTCACGCCTCAGCTGGGAAAGCGCGACAACGGGGACTTTCAGTTCGCGCGCCAGCGCCTTCAAGGAACGGGATATCTCGGATATCTGCTCCCATCGGGGCAGCTCGGCATTTTCATGGGTAATCAGCGTAATATAGTCGATAAATATGATTTTTACGCTTTTTTCGAGCACCAGCCGCCGCGCCATAGTGCGAAGGTCCAGCAATTTCATGTTCGGCATATCGACAATGTAGAGCGGCGCTTCATAGATTCGTCCAGCCGCCTCTATGATGTCATTGATGTCGGAACTTCTGAGCCGCCCTGTTCTGATCCGGTCGCCGGGAACACGGGATTCTGAAGCGATAATTCGATTCATCAGCGCATGCTCCGACATTTCGAGCGAGAAAAAGGCAGTTGGAATTTTCAAGTCGATGGCGATATGGCTGGCAACCGTGAGGGCAAGCGCCGTTTTTCCGACCGAGGGCCGGGCGCCGATAACGATAAATTCAGAATTCTGGAATCCGCTGGTCATAGCGTCGAGGTCGGCGAGTCCTGAAGGAATGCCAGTGAAGGCGTTCGGGTTCTTGCTCAATTCTTCAATAAGGCTGATGATTTCTGGAATTAAGTCTTTAATTGAATGGTATGATGCGGTTTTTCGATTTTGTGTAATTTCGAAAATCCGAGATTGAATCTGGTCGAGAATCGGGCCTGTTTCAATCGAATCATCATAGGCAAGCGACATGACCGTCGAGGAAAGTTTGATAAGACTGCGCCGTGTCGACATTTCCTGAACAATTTTCGCGTAGTATTCGACGTTCGCCGCAGAAGGGGTCATAGAGGTCAGTGAGGCAATATAGGCAGGGCCACCGGCTTTATCCAGAGTTCCAGCCAGCTTGAGTTCGTCGGTAAGGGTGATAAGATCGGCTTTCTGACCCTTTTCGTGAAGCGCGAGAATGGCCGAAAAAATCTCGCTGTTAGCGAGTGAATAGAAGTCATCAGCGCGAATGTATCGCAAGACCGAAGTCACCGAATCCGGGTCGATGAGCAGAGCTCCTAGACAGGCTTGTTCGGCTTCAAGATTGGACGGCGGAATTTTATCTTTTAACGGCGAGTTTTGAATCATAGCTCCCTGCAATATTCTGTATCTTCAAGATTATGCTAAACACAATAAAAAAGCATCAGTTCTTCTGCGGATTTTTGAAAAAAACCGCATACCCTGATGCTTTTCAAACGTTAGAAACTCAGCTGAAAATCAGTTCATGCGTCCGGCGTTGATAGCGGCTTCGAAAGCGGCAGCCTGCTCTTCTTCGGTCGCAGGCTCGGCATGCTCGGCTCGGGCTCGCTTGATACGCTGTTTTTTGGGCTGATCCTCGGCAGATTCCTTGACTTCAGCCTTCACTTCATGACCGGAAACGGCAACTTTGAGAACTGCTTCTTCTTTGTCGTAGAGATGGATAGTGACCTTGTAATTGCCGGTGCTCTTGATAGCCTTGCCCGGAACTTCAATTTTCTTCCGGTCAACTTCGATACCCTTTTTCAGCAGTTCGTCGGCGATAGTCGCATTGGTGACAGCGCCATAGAGCTTGCCGTTGGCGCCGGCTGGCATGAGCAGCGCCAGGTCTTCGGCTTCAAGCTTTTCCTTGAGGCTGGCGGAAGACTTTTTCTTCTGCTCCTTGATGGCTTCAATTTCAGCTTTGCGCTTTTCAAAAAGCGCAACGTTCTTCGAGTTGTGAGCGACAGCATAGCCGCGGGGAAGGAGATAATTCCTGGCGTATCCGTCAGCGACTTCTTTCACATCGCCGATTTCGCCGAGGTTTTGGACATCTTGATTCAGGATGACTTTCATGATCAGGCTCCTTTAAGGTTGCGGTATGGGAACCATACCTCAGTAATGCCCAGTACAGGCAATGCAATCAAAATAATTGTCCCGACTGTCGGATTCAGGACTGAGACTAAAAACAGCAGGGGCAACAATACCTTGATAAAGAAAAAAATTCGACTGTAGTTCGCGAGATGTGTCAGAATCGCGATACCCTGCATTGCATACAGGGAACCGAGAAACAGCGCCGCATTGGTAACCGCTGCGGCAATGACGCCGCTTGTTTTGGTCACGATAACTGCGAAAAGACTTGCCCAGACAATGAGCGTCGGCCACAGAAGGGTTACGGGAACCCGGATATCTGCGAGCGCCAATGCCGTTTGAGACGGTGACGTCTCAAGGCTTGCTTTCCGCCTCATTCGCATCTGCGAAGCATATCGATTGCCAAACCAATATGAAACAGCCAATATCCAGAGAATGAAGGCTGAAAAAGCCGAAGCTATCGTTTCAGCCGCAGCCTGCACCGCCAGCCTGGCGTTTGCGTTCAGCGTTTCGCTCATCGAGCCACCGCCAAAAGAAGCGACAGCCATCGATGCCAAGGATTCCAGAACAGCCTGATCGGTTACCGCAAGATACACGAAGGGCGCTGAAATCAGCGACAGCAGGATCGCGGCGAGCAAGAGCCGGCGGCTCTGTCTTTTTGCTTGCACTGCTCCGTTGATAAAGATCATGGATGCAAGAAAAAGCGCTGGCGGAAGAACCGCTGAAGCGATTAAGCCGAAAGATGCTATTCCAGAAGAAACCATTCGGCCGAGCTGGCCGAAAACGATGATTGCAAAGGCGGTCGCGGCGGTGATAAGACCCGGCTTTCTGCCTTTGGCTGAAAATGCATATTGGATCGGAATGAGAAACGCGAAAGAAAGGATATAGGAAAGGTACAGAACTCCCGAAACAAGTCCGGGGACAGAATCGATGAGAATCTGATTCTGGAATATAGTTCTGTTTTTGCTTTCCATGCCCTTTTCCCGCCTAGCTTATTTTAAAACGTAGGGCAGCAAAGCCAGAGCGCGCGCACGCTTGATATTGACAGCGAGGCTTCTCTGGTGCTTTGAGCAAGTGCCGGTAATTCTGCGGGGCAGAATCTTGCCGCGTTCAGTTGTAAAGCGCCGGAGTGTGTCGGCGTCCTTGTAATCGATCTTGGATTTCTGGGTGCAGAATTTGCAAACTTTCTTCTTGAAGAAACCTCTGCCCTTCCGGACTCCGCCATTGCGATCATCCTGATCTTTGCGGCCATCTCCCTGATCGGGGTCGCCTCTTCCAACTCGTGCTTCCATCATATCTCTTGAATCAGCCATACTGTTATTCTCCTTGTCTCTTTATTGTCTCAAAATGGGATATCATCATCAAATCCGACTGAATCCGGCTGTTCTGTCTGTTCCGGTACCCTGGATGGGGATGATGAATTTTCGGTTCTGGGCTTTGCGTATCCGCCGCCTGTGCTGCCGGGATTTGAGCCTAATAGTTTTACATTGTTGGCAACAATCGACACCTTGCTGCGCGCCTGTCCATCCTGCTCCCACCGATCCTGCCGAAGTTCTCCTTCGACACCGATCATCTGCCCTTTCAGCAGATATTTGGAAACGGATTCAGCGCTTTTGCCAAAGTAGTCGATATCGAAGAAATTCGGCTCATCGACCCATTCGTCATCCTGCTTTCGGGATCTGTTGACCGCAATGCTGAAATGAACGATTGCTGTTCCGTTTTTCGCGTATTTCAGTTCGGCGTCCCGGGTAAGCCGGCCAACAAGCACCACAACATTGATATCACGCATAAGCCCTCCTGGCGAGTCAGGACTCGACCTTTACCAGCAGATACTTGAGGATGTTGGTGTTCAGCTTGAACGCGCGCTCCATCGGAATGACTTTGTTGGGTTCAAGATTGAATTTGTAGAGCATGTAGTGTCCGCGCTCTTTTTTGCGGATGGGATAGGCAAAAGGCCGG
>JAJTBL010000205.1 GCA_021286925.1 Spirochaetia bacterium
TCAGGCGAATTCAGCAGACCTTCGGCATAACGAGCATCTATGTTACCCATGATCAGGCTGAGGCTATGACCGTATCTGACCGAATCGTTGTCATGGAAAAAGGCAAAGTTATGCAGGTTGGGACGCCTTTTGAAATCTACTCACGCCCCGAAAACCGCTTTGTTGCGGATTTTATTGGACGAGTGAACCTGTTCCCGGTGACAATAAAGAAGCTTGGAAATGAAGGCGGCGGGGGGACAGTTCTCAACAATTTGGGCAAAGAAGTACGCGTTGCAAGCATTGCTGCAGGTCTGCACGAAGGAGATGCGGCATTTATGATGGTTCGTCCCGAATCATTCGTGCTTGCTTCAAAAGAATCCGAGTCGAGCTTCGGCAGCGGTGTTGTTGTAAAAGCTGTCTACCTTGGTTCAGTTGTCGAATATGAGCTGGATATCGGCGAAGACAAGCCAGTTCTCGCAGTCACCCATGACCCCATCAATAACGGTTTTTATAAAAACGATGAGCGGGTTTGGTTCAGCTTTACCGAACAAGCCTGTCATGTTTTACCGCAATAAACATAGCCGCCCCGTTTGTTTCGGGGCGGTTTTTATTTCAATGAGATCAGCAATCAGGGACTCTGGTTGATATAACGCTCAAGCTGTCCGAGCTGGAACTCCTGCTCCGCGATAATGCTGTCCTGGTTGGCGCAATAAGCCTTGACGACATCACCGATTGAGATGATGCCCACCAACTCGCCCTTGTCCATAACCGGCAGGTGCCTGATCTTTTTTTCAGTCATAAGCGTCATGCAATCATTGATGGTGGTCTCGGGATCAACATAGAGGACCTGAGTGGTCATTATTTCACCGACCGTGGTTTTTTCTCCATCCCTTCCTTTGATGATAATCTTGCGGGCAAAATCACGCTCACTGAAAATTCCAGTCAGTTTGCCATTTTTATCGGTAACCAGGATTGCTCCGATATTCTTGTCGGCCATGATTTCGAGCGCTTGATACAGGGTTGCGTCTGAAGAAACGGTGAAAACAGCTTTTGGTTTCTTTGCGAGAATGTCCTTTACTTTATTCATAGGTGCCTCCTGTATAAAATATAGGCTATATAATATCCCAAGGCAATATCAATTTCGCTTGCGTCAGGCTGCAATGAGGCAATCAGAAAATTTAAAATTTTTATGGTGGCTTTTAGCAGCTCATGAAAGCCGATTTATAGGGTAATTCTCGGCATGCAGAGCTGGAAAGAAAAAAGGTGGCTTTCAGTGCCGCCTCTTGCAAGCGAGGATTGATTCATTCCTGATATACAGCGGTATTGATAAAAAGCTAAGCGACCGATGGGAGTCGAACCCACGTCTCCAGCTTGGAAGGCTGGGGTAATAGCCGTTATACGACGGTCGCGAACAGGCATATTATTAACGTTCAACTGCCGTGAGTGTCAATACCATGATTGCATTTTCAATACCCGACCAGATGAGCAGTGATTGACCTTAGCCTGAATCGATACTATAAATACCAAGGATTGGACGCTCAGAGTTTTGCCAAGGCGCGCCGTTAGTATGTATTGAAACAAGGATACCATCATGGAACTACAGGTTCAGGAACTTCTGGAACGGATTAAATCCGAAGGAATCGATTCAGCCAAGGCTGAAGCTGGTAGAATCATCGCTGAAGCTGAGGCAAAGGCTGCAGCCATGCTGGAGGATGCTGAAAAAGCAGCTTCCCAGCGGGAGGAAGCGGCTCGAATCCGGATTCAAAATATGGAAAATGCTTCCCGCGTTGCTCTTTCGCAAGCTTCTCGTGATACGATTCTAGCGCTTAAGGACAGTGTTCAGGACTTTTTCGATAATCTAATTGTTGCTTCAGCCGGTGAGGCTTTGAACGCGTCTTTTATTCAGAAAATTCTTCCGGAAATCCTCAAGGAAATGGCGAAAAACCTCCAGGGTGATATCGTCGTTTCGGTTCCTGAAAAGATTCACGCAAGTCTTGATCAGGCGCTTGCTGCGAGGATGGCCAAAGAACTGTCCAAGGGCGTGGAGTTTAAAGTATTCCCTGGGATTGACGCTGGTTTCAGGATTTCAGAAAAAAACAGCACCGTTCAATATGATTTTTCGGCAGAAGCTGTCGCAACGATTATCTCAGCCCGCCTGAACGCGCGTCTTTCGGAAATTGTCAATGAGTCAGTCAAAGGGAGCCGGAATCCGTGAGCCGTTACTGGTATTTTCCCGCAACACTCCCGGGCCTGATTTTTGGCTCGCCCGCACCAATGACCGATGCGCAATTCATGGAGCAGGCTCGGGAAGCGCTCTCATCTTCGGATTTTGCGGAGCTTGAACAGTGTTTCGATATACCAGCTGCAGGAAAGAAGGAAAAGGCGGTCAGCTCACAATTGCTCCTGAATTACCGCACCTGGGAACGAGGCTTCAGAAACGGGCTTGCCCGACTTCGTTCACGAAAAGCCGGCATCGATGAAGAACAATATGTCCGCCAGGGACCCGGCAAGGATGAAGCGGCCGCTGCCGCGCTTATCTGTTTCAATTATCAGGATCCGCTTGAAGCGGAGATGGCTGCCGAACATGAACGCTGGATGGCGGTAGATCACTATTCCGCGCTTTCAGCCTTCGATTTGGATTCGATTATTGCATATAGAATAAAACTTGGCATCGCAATTCGCTTGAAAAATTTGGAAAAAGAACGAGGAATACTCGAGTATTCTCGACTGTATAAAGAAATAATGGAGAGGGTTGTCTCGGAAGAAGCCGAAACCCCGGGGGATGAAGAATGATCCAGACGAATGGTCATGTCATAGCGGTTAATGGCAACATGGTTTCCGTCCATGTCGAAGGCGTGGTTTCAATGAATGAAGTCGCCTACATACAGTCAGGCGGCCGTCAGCTGAAGAGTGAAGTCATCAGAATCAGAGGATCGGAAGTTCAGGTTCAGGTTTTTGAAATCACCAAAGGAATAAAAATCGGGGATCCGGTCAGTTTTTCCGGTGAAATGCTCTCTGTCGAATTAGGACCTGGTTTGCTCGGGCAGATTTATGACGGACTTCAGAACCCGCTTCCCGAAATCGCTGAAAAAACCGGCTATTTTCTTGAGCCGGGCATCTATCTGAAAGCGCTCAACCGCAGTATCAAATGGAGATTTACACCGGCAGTGAAACCAGGCGATGCGGTCAGACGGGGATATGTCCTAGGAACCGTGCCTGAGCGGAATTTTATTCATTCCATCATGGTTCCATTCAATATGTTCGGTGATTATTCGGTTGTCAGTATTGCACCTGAAGGTGACTATACAATCGACGAGGAAATCGCGGTGGTCGAAGACAGCCGTGGAAATCGCAAAAGTCTTACCATGACATTTTTCTGGCCAGTCAAACGAGCTGTCGATTGCTATGCCGAGCGATTAAAGCCCACACAGCCGATGGTCACGAAAACGCGAATCATCGACACCTTCTTCCCTGTCGCGAAGGGCGGCACCTACTGCATTCCCGGCCCCTTCGGCGCTGGCAAAACGGTGCTCCAGCAGGTTACAAGCCGTAACGCCGATGTTGACATTGTTATCATTGCTGCCTGCGGTGAGCGAGCGGGCGAAGTTGTGGAAACCTTGCAGGAATTTCCGGAAATTATTGACCCGAGAACCGGCCGCTCTCTGATGGAGCGAACCATTATCATCTGCAACACCTCAAGCATGCCGGTCGCAGCCCGTGAAGCTTCGGTTTACACCGCGGTGACCCTCGCTGAATATTACCGCCAAATGGGACTGGACATTCTCTTGCTTGCCGATTCTACCTCGCGCTGGGCACAGGCCATGCGTGAAATGTCAGGCCGCCTCGAAGAAATTCCCGGCGAAGAAGCCTTCCCAGCCTATCTTGAGTCAGTTATCGCTGCAGTCTATGAGCGTGCGGGTATTGTCAAGCTTTACAATGGAAAGAAAGGCTCGGTTACCATCGGCGGA
>JAJTBL010000002.1 GCA_021286925.1 Spirochaetia bacterium
GATATCAGACCTGATGGGGATCGCAAGATTGTCTATTGTGTGTCGAGCCGTGAAGGTGTCATGCAGATTCAAACCCGGGCGATAATCCTCGCCATGGGCTGCCGTGAACGCAATCGCGGCAATATCCGCATACCGGGTTCGCGGCCCTCCGGTGTCTTTACCGCCGGGCTTGCCCAGCGCCTTGTCAATATCGAAGGCTACATTCCCGGCAAGGATGTGGTAATTATCGGCTCCGGCGATATCGGCCTCATCATGGCGCGGCGCCTTTCCTGGGTCGGCTGCAAGGTGCATGCGGTCGTCGAAATCCTGCCCTATCCCAGCGGGCTTACCCGCAACATTGTGCAGTGCCTCAATGATTTCAATATTCCCCTGTATCTGTCGCATCTGACAACAGAAATCTACGGCAAGGACCGGGTCGAGGGGGTGGAAATCACGCCGATTCAAAACGGCGCGCTTGTGTATGAAAAAAGCTTTAAAATTCCCTGCGATACAGTTCTGCTTTCAGTCGGTCTTGTTCCCGAAAACGAGCTTTCGCGGAACGCCGGCGTTGAAATCAATCCCGCGACGAACGGCCCCTGGGTCGACTCGACGCTGATGACCTCGGTTCCCGGAATTTTTGCCTGCGGCAACGTGCTTCATGTGCATGACCTTGTCGATTATGTTGTCGAAGAAGCGCGCCGCGCCGGCAGTTTTGCAGCTGACTGGCTCGCCGGCAAGCATCCGGCACGCGAACTCCGCGTTAAAACCGGCGCGAATGTCCGCTATATCAATCCTTCCCGTGTCGATCCGTCGCGTCAGAACAAATTGTATCTGCGCAGTCTGGTAGTCAAGAACGACAGCGTTCTGGAAGTTAAGGTCGACAACCGTGTTGTCAAACAGCTTAAAAAAGCTCATATCCAGCCTTCGGAGATGCTGACCGTCAGCCTGGGACCGGATGAACTGGCGCAGGCAGGCATGGATGCCCAGATTGAGGTTTCACTGCTTTAGCAGAGACAAGCGCCGCCCTGGATGCGCTGCGTGGAGGAAGTATGCAGGAAATGATTTGTATAACATGCCCGATGGGCTGTCATCTTTCGATAGAAAAAATTTCCGATGAGGAACTTTCGGTTACCGGCAACAAATGCCAGCGGGGCGCGCAGTATGCGCGGGAAGAACTGCTGTCCCCAAAGCGGGTTGTCACGGCAACCTGCAGACTGAAACAGCCTTCGGGTCAGGCAGGCGCAGGACTCAAGACAGCGGCTCCGGCAGTCCCTGCCGCTGAGGGCAGCCTGTACAAACCCAGGCGGGTGCCGGTACGCACCGCGAAGGCGTTTCCCAAGGAGCGCATCCCTGAATTGCTCGCTCTGCTCTATCAGCACGAAGTTTCGCTTCCGGTTGAGCGCGGCCAGGTGATCCTGCCCGACGCGCTCGGCACCGGAATCGACGTGATAGCCGAGCGGACCATGGCATGATGCCGGGCGAACTGTGACCATCGGGGTAACCGGCGCCTTCGGTTTTCTCGGCGCCTCCTGCATCGCTGAACTCCTTGCCGATCCGCTTGCGCCCGAACAGCGCCTCGTCGCCTTTGGCGCTTCCCGTTTTGCTTCGCCCCTTTTTGACCGCTCCGCGGTCGAAGTCAGGTCCCTCGACATCCTCGATAGCAGTTCACTCGATTCTGCTTTTGCCGGCATCGACATGCTGGTTCATTGTGCCGGCAGAGTCGGCTTTGCCGCCAAAGAAAAGCGCTCGGTCTGGGACGCCAATGTGCTCGGGGCTTTGCACGTTTTCAAGGCGGCTCAGAAAGCCGGTGTCAGCACGATTATCAATCTTGCTTCGGTCAGCGCGCTCGGCCCCGCGCCGGAACTGCCTGCGCCGGAAATATCCGTGCCAGAGCCGGACATTTCTCTTCGCGGGAATCCCGCCGCTCTCTGCCAGCCCAATTATCGGGCCTGGCATCATAATGGCCGCTGGTATCGCCCGCTCACCGAGCAGGATCGCCCTTACGATGACCCCGGCTCCCCCTGGAGTTTCAAAAGCCGGGATGAGGCGCTTGCCGCAGTCCGCATGAGCCTTGCCGGGGACTATGCCTTTTTGCGCTCTGTTTCCTGCGTCTACCTCGACTCCAAACTGGCCAATCTCGAACTCGCGCATCAGCTGTATCAGGATGAAGGTCTGCCGATTGTGAATATTCTGCCGGGAACCGCGATCGGCAGGGGCGAAGCCCACACGGGCATCGGCGACCTTATCCGCGCTCTTGCCGGCGGCCGGCTCAAAACCGTTCTCCCCGGCGCCTGCTCCTTCATGGATTCAAGCGACTTTGCCCGAGGCGTAAAACACGCGCTCATGTCGGGTGCGCCCGGTGAAGACTATATCCTCGCCGGCGCTCCAGAAAACAATCTCAGCTTCAGCGAGCTTGCAGGCCTGGTGTTGGAAAGTTGTGAGCCCGGCACGCCTTCAGCTTCCGCCCGCAGTCCTGCTCATTCCGGAAAAATTTTGGAACTCCCCTGTTTCCCTGCCCGGCTTGCCGGTTATCTTGCTGAACGCCTGGCGCCCAGCCTCGCGCTTTCTGAAGGAACCGTGCTGTCAGGCTGTGTCAAAGCGCCTTGCAGTTCGGAAAAAGCCATCCGCGAACTGGGCTATGCGCCTTTCTCCCCCCTCCGGCGCGCTATATCTGAAACCCTCAAATAAAAAAGGCTGCCCGTTCGGACAGCCTTTTTGTTCGTCAGAAGAACGCGTTCCGGGGTTCCGCCGTATCAGTTTTCTTCTTTGATGATTTCGATTTTGATGCCTTCAGTGCTTTCGGTTTCCTCTTTGGGCGGAACCGTCACTTTCAGAATGCCGTTCTTGAAAACGGCCTTCACTTTTTCCTGATCGAATTTGTCTGCAGGCACGTAGTACTTCTGCTTTTCGATATCCTTCAGCTTGAGCCTTCGCTTGAAGAATCGCACGCCATCCATCGGCTGTTCCAGATCGATTTTCGCCGAAAAAATCATGTAGTCGCCCTGGAAGGACAGGCTGATATTCTTTTCTTCAAAACCTGCCAGCGCAAACTCGAAAATGATATTTCGCTCCGGAGTCAGATAGATATTCATGGGCGGGTAGGAGAAATTGGGGTAATAGTCAGCGTTTTCATCGGTCTGGGATTCAAACCATGCGCTGCCGTGAACGCCGCCTTCTCCCTGGAACGGATTGCATCCAGGATCCATGCCCTCAAAACCCGGGCCGAAGTTTTTCATTTTCTCGCCAAAATCCTTGGCTGCTTCAAACACATCGTCCAAAATTGAACCGATGTCCACATACATTCTGTTGCCTTTCATGGCTTCCCTCCTGGGAATTCTGATACATTGGCCAAAAGCCCAATGTTTTTTTCGCGATTATCCAATTCGGCATAACCGCATGCAACAAATATAAACAATACCCACGGTAAATTCAAGAAAAAGCCCGCGGATTTTGCTCCGCGGGCCGAAAACAGCCTCAGATCACCATGCTGCTTGCGAAATAGATGAATTACTTTTTCGGCGGATACAGGAGCGGGTAATCATTCGCCGCGCCGGTAGCCGCAAGGTCTGCGGGGACAACTTCCCAGTTGCCGATCGGGCCGACAGTTACCGTTTCCTTCTGTCCCTCAAACCACTTGAGGAGGAAGAAGCGCAAATCTTTGGTGGTAGCGCCGTTGACCAGTTTCATGGTTCTGACCACCATCGGGTCAATTCCAGCGCCGGCAGTCAGGTGCCCGCCGCCGCCTGAACCGCGGTAGGAGTTGATGGCGACCGTGTAGGTTGCATCAGGATTGAAGGCCCTGCCGTCTGACATGGATGTGATGACAACGCGTTCGCCCGCTGGCTTGGAAATATCGACAAAGTAGTTGATGCCGGCGGCGGAATCGTAGTTGTAGTAGCGGGTCGCAGTGAGCGGCATGTTGGTGCGGTTGTCCAGCACCAGCTTGCCTTCCTTGTCCTTCTGGAAGTTGATGATATGGTTGCCGTCATTCGGCATGGTGTCGAACCAGAATTTGTAGGAATACTCAAGGAAGTCCTTCACCTGCTTGCCGGTCATGGTCATGGTGTACAGGAAGTTTTCATAGACATACAGGTTGAACATGTCGCGGACATAGAGCGTTCCGTCTGCCGATGTCGGGATGGTTGCATTGGCAGAAAGCGGGGCAGCAAAGGAAATGTCCGCCGGTTTCAGGCCAAGGTTCGGATCCCGTGAAAGCTCAAGCTGGATTCTGTGGATCAGATCCACAAACGCAGAATCGCCGAACATGGAATCGCGGGTTGTTATAACGCCGTCCATTTTCCCGATCGGCCTGTCTACCCATGCCTTGATTCCGTCAAAGCCATCCTGGAATTTGGCCATGAAATCCGGGTTGCTCTTGTACTGGCTGATGTCAACAAGACCGCCGCGGACGCGCTTTTCCCAGGATTTGGTCGTGCTGTTCCAATCGAGGAACACATTGACGACCGGAACTTTCCGGGCTGCGTTCAGAGCGCCGTAGATGTAAACGGTCTTGCCGTTCGGATCCTTGACCTCAACCTTTTTCTTGTTGACTGGATCCCAGCCCATGCCGTCCCAGCCGGAGTGGTCGTGGCCGACAAACACAAGGTCAAAGCCTGGCACTCTCTCAGCAACCAGCTGAGAAGCGTTTTCATTGAACTTGGTGTCAGCGGTGACATTGCCGTAGGTATAGTCGACACCGGAATGGAAAAGTCCGACCAGAATATCCGGTTTTTCGGTTTCCTGGATGACTTTCACCCATTTTTTGGCGCTCTCGACCATGTCTTCAAATTCCATGCCGGTCCAGAACTGCGGGGGAAGCCAGTCGGGAATCTTCGGGGATGTCAGGCCGAGCACCGCGATCTTGACGCCGGCTTTTTCAATGATGGTATAGGGCTTGAAATAGGTGCTTCCGTCAGGGGTCACCGCGTTCGCGCAGACGACGGGAGCTTGGATTTCTTCGTACAGCTTGTCATAGACATTGTGCCCCGCTTCGATATCGTGGTTTCCGACGCTGACGACATCGTAGCCGAGGAAATTGACAGCCTGCGACCAGATATGCGGTCCCGCTGTCTTTTCAAAGTTGTAGTAATAGACGGTGGGCTGGCCCTGCAGGGAGTCGCCGTTTTCAAGAAGAACCACGTTGGGGTTCGCGGCGCGTTCTTCGGCAATCAGGCTGGCAACCTGGGCGAGCGATGTGGCCAATGGCTTCGCGTTGACAAAGTCATAGGGATAGATAGCGCCGTGGATGTCCGATGTTTCGATGAAAGTGAGCGCTATGCTTTTCTGAGCTGGTTCCATCTGGGCGAAGGCCGAGAAAGATACCATCAAGATACATAGTACTAACGCAATGCGTTTCATAGTACCTCCTTTGATTGATGTGCATCTTTCATTGTACTTCAGATTGGCGAAGGTAGCAATAAAATAATGTTAAATTGTCGTTTTGAAACCAGGCTGCAGGCTGCGTCTGCGGAGAATAGTTGGCATCGCATATCGTTGCGGCGGGATGGCAGGGCCAGGCTTCAGTGCTGGAGGCCGTCCATACGGTTGAGGGTTTCGCGCATCGATTTCTCGAGATACAGCAGTTCGCGCTCGCTTAAACCGGTTCCAATCCTGAGGTGCCGGGAGCCAGCCTCGATTAAAAGCTCTTTGGGGCGGACATTGTTGACTTGTGTTGCAGAATTGACAACCCGCACTTTTCCGATATCGGCCAGCGGCCAGGTTGTAGCCTTTTCAAAACCCGGCATTCCAGTCCGAATAAGCAGGCCATCGGCGGTTAAGACCAGCTCCTTGCTGGTCAGGGCCGGCCCAAGCATGGCCTTTGCCATGAAGATGCCGACACCCCAGAAGGGGAGGCTGAAAAACGGAAAGAATATCGGCGCACGCATACCGATGGTCATCATGGTCCAGAATCCGACAAAGCCGAGCCAGAAAATCGGAAAGAAAATGCCAGCGCCTGATTGCCCTTTCATGCCCATCCGCGGGATTTTAATCACAAGCCCGGTTTCATCGCCGGTTACGGTCACTTTGCTGTCGCTCGGCAGCTTCTCCGGGTATTCGACAGGAGAACCTGATCGTTGAGAATATAAGCCCTGCGACTCCTGCTCCTGAATCGCCTCGCGGATTTTCCGGGCAAGACCGGAAATCCTGATATCGCGGTCATTGGTCCGGGCTTGCTGAATGTCATCGAATACCGTTGTATTATCGCGAGGCAGTTCCAGACTTGGCCGGTTTGAGCGGAGAAGGGGTGCATCGCGCTCTCCCCTTAAAATCATGGCTGCGTCGGCGGCTGACAGGTTTCGCTTTGCGACATCAGGATCCAGCCATGAGCCCAGAACAGCCTTCAGCCGGGGGGAAAGCTCCACAATGCCGTCAAGATTGATTCTGAGTCCCGCCGACGGCAGTTCGGAAGGGTTTCTTCCGGTCAGCAGAAAAACAGCTGTAGCCGCGGCTCCATACAAGTCTGAGCGATGCGATGCCTTTCCGGCCACCTGCTCCAGCGGGATGTATCCCGCGGTTCCCACCAGGGTTGCCCCAGGAAAGAGCGCGGTCCGCACCGCGTCCTGTACGCCGGAAAAATCCACCAGCGCGACTGTGCCGTCCTGCTTCATCAGAATGTTTCTCGGATTGACATCGCGGTGAATGATGGGCGGCCGCAGAGAGCCCAGATACGCCAGAATATCGCACAGCTGGGCCAGGATGTGTTCAACCTCGGTTTCCGTAAATTTCTGGCCAGACTGGATGATTGATTCCAGGTTTCTGCCTTCGATGTATTCCATGGCGATGACCAGCCGTATCCGGTTTTCTTCCGCCGTCTCAAAATATTCGAAATATCGGGGGATGCCCGGATAGGACAGTGTTTTCAGTGCCTCGGCTTCGCGCCTGAAGCTTTCGACAATATTCCAGGAACCGGCCTCCGAGAGGTCGAGTATTTTCAGCACCGCCAGCTGCGATGGCTCATAGGAGTCCGCAGCTGAGCTTGCTGGCTGCGCTGCATCGGCACTTGCTTCGTTTGCAATTCTTGCAGACTCGTCTGTAGCATCGGCTACAGACGCAGCTGCTGACCTTATTTGTTCGGCGAGCCAGGTCGAGGCGGATATGCCGCGCCCCAATTCCCTGATGAGAATATAATTGCCAATTCGGTCAGATGCTTTCACCTGCTGCTCCCGGCACTCATACATTCATTCACAGAATATCTTTTTCCGCGACATGCATACGGGCGGTATTCAGCGCTTCAAGCGCGCGCCTGTACTCCGCTTTCAATCCCAGTTCGTTATAGGTGTCAGCCAGATTGAACCAGGCGTCCGCAAAATCCGGATTTATGCCCACTGCCTTTTCAAAGCACTGCCGCGCTGATTCGTATTCGCCTCTTCTAAAATGAATCACACCCAGATCATTCCAGGCTTTTTCATGCCGGGGTGCAATGTCAATGGCCTTCCGGTACCAGGCCGCGGCCTCCTCAAAATTGTCTTCTTCGTAAAAGACAAGCCCCATGGCATGCATGATGTCAGGGTCTTCGGGCGAAAATTCCAGCGCTTTCAGGATGTCAGCCTTAGCGGAAGCGAGATTTCCGGACAGCCTGAAGGCTTCAGCCCGGTTGTACAGAATGCCCGCCGTGTCAGCCGGTCCCAAAGACAAAGCATGATCAAGAGCTTCGGAAAAAATGGCGATGGCTGATTCGTACTTACCCGCGTCGATGAGATTCAGCCCTTTTTTATTGAGATTTGCCAAAACTGATCCCGGACTTTCCGCTGTGTTCATCAAACCACCTCTTTATTCACTAAAGATACTGGAAATTTCTGAAAAGGTCATCATACTTGTACCTGCAGGGCTTGCTTAAAGCTCATTTAGCCCTTATAATCTCGCTACTTTATTATAGATAAGCAAATATCTATTATTTTTGTAGGAATTTGCTGGTACAAGGGGGGGTGAAACATGCCGCTAGCGCAGATCGAGTTTTCAAAGGAACTCACCGAGTATGTGGAAGAGTGGGGCAAAAAACCAGGCGGACTGGTTATGATGCTTCACCGAATTCAGCACGAATTTGGATACATACCTCGAGAAGCCGCTGAAAAACTGTCCCGGATGGTTGGACTGCCGCTCGCCAAGATCTACGGTGTCATCACATTCTATCATTTCTTCAAGACGGTACAGCCCGGGAAAAACCGCATCGCCATCTGCATGGGAACAGCCTGCTATCTCAAGGGCGGACAGGACCTCGTTGAAGAAACCCAATCCATCCTCGGCATCAAGGGCAGTGAGGTCACTGACGACGGGCTTTTCAGCATCGACGAAGTGCGCTGTCTTGGCTGCTGCGGCCTGGCACCGGTCCTCATGGTCGGCGACGAAGTCTTCGGCAAGGTGACCAAGGATCAGCTTCCCGACATTATCGCAAAATACAGGAACAAATAAGGAAAAAAAACGATGCACTTCGCCGTGACCGATTTTCTGCTGGACATCGTCCAGAACTCCTGCGAAGCCGGCGCATCGTTGATCCAAATAAATATTGAAGAGACTGAAACTTCAATAGCTATAAAAGTTACGGACAATGGCAAAGGGATGGATGAAACGGAGCTTAATAAAGCGCTGGATCCGTTTTACACCGATGGTGTCAAGCATCCATCGAGAAAGGTGGGGCTGGGGCTTCCCTTTCTGAAACAGGCGACGGAACAGAGCAACGGCCGTTTTGAAATTCGATCTGAAAAAGGAAAGGGGACGGAAGTCTTTTTCCAGTTTTTCAAGAACGAAATCGATACGCCGCCGGTGGGTGACATTCCGGGAGCCCTGATATCAGTACTTTGCATGCCGGGCGATCATGAAATGCTGATCAGCCGGGAAAAGCGGGAAGCGGGCATCCGCTACGAGCTTTCCAGACAGGAGCTGTCAGGGATTCTGGGAAGTTTTGAAAGGATGGATTCGCTGATTCTGCTGCGGGATTTTGTCCGATCCCAGGAAGAACAGGATTGATACGGAAAGAAAACCAGAGGGAGGAGAGATTATGGCCAAAATGACTCTCGAGGAACTGAGGGCGCTCCGTGATTCGAAGCGCCAGGATCTCGCCAGGCGGGATGTAGAGGGCAAGGAAATCCAGATCATCGTCGGAATGGGAACCTGTGGTATTGCAGCAGGCGCCAAGCTTACCTTCGATGCCATTGTTGAAGCTGTCCAGCGGCACGGGCTCGAGGACAAGGTGGTCATCAGGCAGACCGGATGCATGGGGCTTTGCTATGTCGAGCCGACCGTCGAAGTTGTGATGCCGGGCATGCCTACCGTTATTTATGGCAAAATGACGCAGGATATCGCGGACAAGTTCGTGCGCAAGCACCTTGTTGAGCACAGCCTTCTCGACAACCACATTTTTGACCGCCCAGCGGCTGATATCATAAAGAAATAAGGCGGAGGAAGTCATGGCATACAAGAATTTTATCCTGGTCTGCGGCGGAACGGGATGCGAATCGTCCAGGAGTGATGAAATCTACCGGAATCTCCTTGCGGAAGCCGAAGCCCAGGGTGTCAAGTCCGATGTTCAGATTGTCAAAACCGGCTGTTTCGGTTTCTGCGAAAAGGGACCGATTGTCAAAGTGCTTCCCTCCGAATCCTTCTATGTTGAAGTAAAGCCGGAAGACGCCAAGGAAATCATCGCCGAACAGGTGGTGAAAGGCCGTGAAGTCAAGCGGCTGCTCTATCGCAAGGAGCAGAAGACGCAGGACAGTGCTAAGGTTGAGGATATTGAATTCTACCAGAAGCAGTTCCGAATCGTTCTGCGCAACTGCGGTGTCATCAATCCGGAAAATATCGAAGAATATATTGCGCGCGACGGCTATCGAGCCCTCGAAAGAGTGCTCTTTGAAATGACGCCCGAGCAGGTGATTGCTGAAATCAAGGCCTCGGGGCTGCGCGGCCGAGGCGGCGCGGGCTTCCCGACGGGCATCAAGTGGGAAACTGCTCGGAAAGCGGTCAGCGATGTCAAATATATCGTTTGCAACGCCGACGAAGGCGACCCGGGCGCATATATGGACCGCTCCACTATTGAAGGCGATCCGCACTCCGTGCTGGAAGCCATGATTATTGCCGGAAAGGCGATCGGCGCCAACATGGGCTATGTCTATATCCGTGCCGAGTACCCGCTGGCCATAGAACGGCTCAAGACCGCCATTGCCCAAGCCAAGGAAATGGGTCTCATGGGCAAGAACATCCTGAATTCAGGCTTCGATTTTGATGTCGAAATCAGGCTCGGTGCCGGTGCCTTTGTCTGCGGCGAAGAAACCGCACTGCTCAAGTCAATCGAAGGCAACCGCGGCATGCCGGTTCCCAAGCCGCCATTCCCTGCTGAAAAAGGTCTCTGGGGCAAGCCGACCGTCATCAACAACGTGGAAACCCTTGCGAACGTCCCTGTCATCCTGACCAAGGGAGCTGCCTGGTTCGCATCCATGGGAACTGAAAAATCCAAGGGAACCAAGGTTTTCGCGCTGACCGGAAAGATCAACAACTCCGGGCTTATCGAAGTTCCAATGGGAACAACCCTCCGCGAAATCATTTTCGACATCGGCGGCGGCATCAAGGGCGGGAAGAAGTTCAAAGGCGTCCAGACGGGCGGTCCGTCGGGCGGCATCATTGTCGAGAAAGACCTCGACACCCCGATTTCCTATGAGAGCCTGGTCGCGCTTGGCTCGATGATGGGTTCAGGCGGTATGATCGTCATGGACGAAGATGACTGCGTCGTCGATGTTTCCAAGTTCTACATGGCGTTCTGCGTTGACGAATCCTGCGGAAAGTGCAGCCCCTGCCGAATCGGAACCAAGCAGATGTACAACCTGCTGGACAAGATTTCCAAGGGCAACGGTGAAATGAAAGACCTGGAAAATCTGGAAAAGATCGGCAAAGCCATGACCAAGGCTTCACTCTGCATGCTGGGTGGTTCAGCGGCCAATCCGACGCTTTCTACGATCCGCCATTTCCGCGATGAGTATATCGAGCATATTGTCGACCATAAGTGCCGCGCGGGCAAATGCAAAGACCTGGTGGTCTACTCGATCGATGCTGAAAAGTGCATCGGCTGCGGTCTGTGCGCGAGAAAGTGCCCGGTTCCCTGCATCACCGGGGAAAAGAAAAAGCCGCATGTCATTGATGCTTCTCGCTGTATCAAGTGCGGCGAGTGCTTCAAGGCCTGCAAATTCGGCGCGGTAGTCAAGAGCTGAGAACGGGGGAAAAACAATCATGATCAATTGCAAAGTAAACGGAATACCGGTTCAGGTTGCCGAAGGGGCAACCATTCTGGAAGCCTCGAAAAAGGCGAATGTCAAAATACCGACACTCTGCTACAACCCGGATCTCGCTCCGTGGGCAGCCTGCGGTATCTGCGTAGCCAAAATCGAAGGCAGCAATAAAATGCTCCGCGCCTGCTGTACGCCGGTTGCTGAAGGCATGAATATCATCACCCACGATCCCGACATCGTGGAAACGAGGAAAACCGTCATCGAGATGATTCTTTCAACCCATCCCGATGACTGTCTCGCCTGCCCGAGAAACCAGAACTGCGAACTGCAGACTTTGGCTCAGGAATTCGGAATCAGGGAGCAGGCTTTCCCGAAAATGCTCCATGATCTGCCCATCGACGACACAACCGGCTCAATCGTCCTCAACCCTGAAAAATGTGTCAGGTGCGGCCGATGTGTTACAGTTTGCCAGCAGATGCAGAATGTCTGGGCTATTGAGTTTCTCGGACGCGGCGAAACCATCCGTATCGCCCCTGCCGCTGATGCTAAGCTTGGTGAAAGCCCCTGCATCAAATGCGGTCAGTGCTCGGCGCACTGCCCGGTCGGCGCTATCTATGAAAACGACCAGACCAAGATTGTTTGGGATGCTTTGCGCAAAACCGGCGAAGATGCGAAAACCTGCGTTGTCCAGATCGCTCCGGCAGTGCGCGTCGCCCTTGGAGAAGCCTTCGGCCTGCAGCCCGGAACCGACCTTACCGGGAAAATCTACACCGCTCTCAAACGCCTTGGTTTCGATGTTGTCTTTGATACAAGCTTCTCTGCTGACCTTACCATCATGGAAGAGGGTACCGAGTTTGTCAAACGCCTGACATCAGCCCTGCAGAATGGGCTTGGTGCGGCAACCCGCGAAAAATCCATGCCCCTCATCACCTCCTGCTGTCCTGCATGGGTAGACTATTTAGAGAAGTATTTCCCCGACATGATTCCAAACTTCTCCACCGCCAAGAGCCCCCAGCAGATGATGGGCGCCATGATCAAGACCTATTGGGCGGAAAAAGCCAATGTCCGGCCCGATAAGATCTTCTCGGTTTCCGTCATGCCCTGTACCGCCAAAAAGTTTGAAACCCACCGAGATGAAACCATGTATTCATCAGGGTATCAGGATGTGGATGTCTCCATTACAACCCGCGAGCTTGCCCGCATGATCAAGCAGGCGGGCATTGACCTCCTGAATCTGCCTGAGTCGGAACCCGACAGCCCGCTCGGACCCTACACCGGCGCAGGCGTCATCTTCGGTGCGACCGGCGGTGTCATGGAAGCCGCACTCAGAACTGCCTATTACCTGGTTACCGGCAACGAGCTGAAGGATGTCAACTTTACCGCGGTCCGCGGTATTTCCGGCATCAAGGAAGCCAGCGTCCATGTCAATGGCGTTGAACTCAGGGTTGCAATCGCGCATCAGATGGGCAATATCGAACAGGTGCTCAACGAAGTCCGCAAAGCCCGCGATGAGGGCCGGGACACGCCTTGGCACTTTATTGAAGTCATGGCCTGCCGCGGCGGCTGTATCGGCGGCGGCGGCCAGCCCTATGGCGCTACCGATGAAGTCCGCAAGCTCAGAATCCGCGGTATCTACGACCACGATGAGGGCAAGGAATACCGCTGTTCACACCAGAACCCGTACATCAAGAAAGTGTACAACGAATTCCTCGAGAAACCGGGAAGCCACAAGGCGCACGAGCTTTTGCACACGCACTACACCGAGCGCCCGCTCTTCCTGAAATAATACAAGCGAGAATAATGCATGAGGCTGCCCTTGTGGGCGGCCTTTTTTCATTGAGAGCGCGGTTGAACGGGTGAGCGGTCCTCAGCCTTGTGACGGCGGAGTTCTCTTGGAGAGGTTTATGGTTATGCTCTTCGCATCCTCAGTCCCTTTCAGAGTCCCGAGCATGGCGCCTATGGTTGCACCGAACAGGGTTTCGATATAGGGCACGACCGGAATCTCTCTGCCGTCGCATACAATGGAAACTGCGTAATTCTGCCCTGAAGAAGCTTTGTCCGACTGTTTTTCCTGATTCATTTTCTGTCCCCTAATCCTCTATTCCAATAATATACTCGATGAATGATGCAGCAGCATCGGGTGAAAAGGCTTTTTTTTCGCATTCCGCCGCTGTCTGGGCAAGTTCAGGCGAGTCTGTTATCAGGATGTCGACGTCCCGCAGGGGAAATTTCAGTTCCGATTCGGTCCTGGCCGTGCCAGCGGTCAGAACTACCAGCGTATGTTTTGGCGTCAAGTCAGCGCGCCGACCGGGATCCGCACTGGACTGAGTTTCAGGCTGCAGACCTTCGCAGAAAATGATGTCAGCGCCGCGTATCTGCGACAAGGCCCAGCGCTCGATGTTTTCAGCTGCGCCGGGAGGCAAAGGCTGTATGCCGCTGGAAGATGCGTTGGTCTCCTGGATGTAGGTCTTTTCCGAGATGAACAGCGATTGCCTGGCTCCCGCTTTCAGATACCGAGAGGAATCTTTACCCGCAGAAGGATACGCAGGCTCGTGGCGGGATTTCTTGATAGCCGCGGTTTCGATGCCGCGCTTTGTGCATTCAGCGATTGCGCGTTCGATAAAGGTTGTCTTGCCGGTACCGGACCAGCCGAGAACCGCGATGACAGCTGGTTTTATAACACTTGTTTTCATGACTGCCTCGCTGGGGCGGGGCAGGAATCGGCATTGGGAGCGATCATGATCATCTGCATATCCGTTTTTTCGGAAAAGCCGAAATTGAAAGCTCCTTCCCGCACTTGAAGGCTGCTGAAACGTACCAGGTCGCCCCGTTTCAGTCTGAAAAAGCCGCAAGCCTCGGCACGGCTGTCCGTTCGCGCTGCCGAGACCGTCATCAGACCAGCCTCAGTGCAGACAAGGTAGCGGATTCGGCCAGCTTTGTTCAGCATGGGTTCAGAAACGATTCTTCCCTCCAGGGCTGGGGTTGTATTGTCAGCAGAGGTCTGCGGAGCAGCGCAAGCTTTCTGCTTGGCTTTCGATTTTTTCAGCGCATACCAGGTGGCTTTTACTGCATCCCTGTCCAATCCGGCCGCGCGGGCAAGCTCAGCGACCGCCTGCGGCGGCTCCCAGAGCCAGGTGGAATGGCAAGTTCTTGCTTCCCCTTTTTGAAGCATGGGACAGAGGTTTGAGCCGGGGCAGGGAGCGACGCATTCGGCATCAGACAGAGATGTCAGCAGGCGGTCACGCACAAGCAATGCAGGCCGGCTGGTCACCATCGCAGATGGCTCGATGACAAGAAGCAGTCCATCCGGTGCAAGTTGTTCCCATGCCTTCATCAGAAGCCTTTCGCGCTTGATTGCCGCGTCTGGCTCGTTTTTCCAAAGTTCATTGATGCTGTGGCTGGCGATGATGAGATCGCAGGTTTCAGGCGCTCCGGGCAAGGCGTCACCAGGCATGGTTTCCAGATTGATGCAGGAAACTGAGAAATTGGAGGTATTGGAGATTATTCTTTCAGCAAGTGTCAGAGCTGTATTCAGGGCTCTTTCGCTCGAGTCCAGGAGATAGCATCTTTTAGCTCCGAATTCCAGAGCAGCGAAGGAATTCGGCCCGGGACCAGATCCGAGATCAAGCAACGTTTCAATCTTGGGCAGTTTTCCGCGTTGTGCGATTTCGCTTAGCGCAAGAAAGGTCTGAACAAAGGAGATAGGCCAATAATAAAGGGTATAGACAGCAAGCTGATCAGAAAATTCGAGATAGCCGCTTCCCGGAAGCTCGCGATTGCCAGTAAGGCCTCGCTGAAGTTCTCGCAGCGAATTTCCGTATCGCATAACGTCGTTTCGGCTCAGCTTTTCTTTGGGGTTTTTCGAATTTTTGGCAATTGCCGCAAGATATGGGTAGTAGTATTCAAGCACCGAATTGATAGCACTCATCAAGATAATTCTATCATGGACTCTTGCGGAATGGAAACATGACGGCTAAAATAATCAGGTTATGGAAGGTATGCCTCCTTTTTCATCAGTCAATCAGATGTTTGAAGTTCCCCGTCTCAGGAACATCCTGGCAGCCTATGGTTTCAGCCTGCTTGATTACAGAACCTGCAAGGGCGTTCTCAGCGATACTTTGACTGCCCGAGGCCTCAGCCCTGAAGCTTTTTTTACAAACAGCTTCGAGGCTCATCTATCGCCGGAAGACGCGGCAAAAATGCGCCAGTCTATCCAGGGTCTCCCAGCGTCGCCAACGGGAAAAACCAGCAATCAATTCCGGTTTATCAATCAGGAAACGGGAAACGAGTCCTGGATTCTTATGGATTTTGAGCTGTTTCTTGCGGGAGAAGATGGAAAACCGGCAATTATGCTGATCCATGATCAGGATGTCAGCGAGCTTATCAAAGCGCAGGAAGAAATCCGTGAGCGGCTTGTGGAAATAGAATCGCTGAAGGACCTGGTGCTTTCCATCAACAAGAGCCTGGATTTCAATGAAACATCCAGAAAAATCATCGAACACTTACATAGAATTCTTCCCTTTGACAGGGCAACTGTCCAGGTTCTGGAGGGAACAAATCTCCATGTCATAGATTCCTATGGATATCCTGAAGATGCAGTCATGGGCATGACCTTTCCTGCCAGCAATATCGATAATCCGGCGCGGCGGGCTATTACGACACGGCGTCCCATCATCTGCAACGATGTGGAACATGATTTTGATGGATTTGTGCAGATTCCCGGGGTGGCGCCCACAAGGTCCTGGCTCGGGATACCGCTGGTTTACGAAGGCAAGACTATCGGCATGTTCGCGCTTGACAGCAGGGAGCAGCATTTCTACAAAGATCAGCACACCCGAATCGCTTCCGGTGTTGCCGACCAGATTGCCATGGCGGTTGCCCATTCACTGCAGCATTCAAAGATAAAAGAGGAAGCGCTTAAGGATAAACTGACCGGCGCCGCGAATCGCTACGGTCTTGAAACAGTTGGGCAAAGCATGTTTTCCGCTGTTCAAAAAGAAGAACAATCGCTTGGCGTTCTAATGCTTGATATCGACCACTTCAAGCAAGTGAACGATACCTGGGGGCATGCGTACGGGGATCTTGTGCTGAAAAGCCTGGTTTCGGCGGTCAATAGGAGTCTGCGAGCAGATGATTACCTTGTTCGATACGGCGGGGAGGAATTCTTGATCCTGCTCCCGAAGGCCACTTCCCGGGAAGCGCTGGTTGTTGCTGAACGGCTCAGGCAAGCCATACCGCAGGTTGAGGTGATTCCTGGCAGAACCTGCCCGACCGTCAGCATCGGCATTTTCGCCGGTATACCCGGGCCGCTGGATCAGCTCCATGAATTTATCCAGAAGGCTGACCTGGGGCTGTATGAAGCCAAGGAGTCGGGTCGCAATCGCTGCCGGGTCTGGCGTGCCAACCCAGAGTTTTTCGACAAAGGCAATAAGAATTTAATACTGTAACCGATCAGACGAACGGCTGCAACAAACCGTGCACTTGCAGAAGCTTTTTATGAGCGCTCCGCCTGCTTTTTCTTGACATCCTCGGCTTTGCGGGAAATTCGATTCCAAACCGCTGAAATTCCCATGGCTTTCTTGGCAATTGAAAGTGTTTTCCGGGCCTCTTCGCGCATTTTCATGGTGCCGTCATACACGACCTCATCGGCAAGCCCTGACTGTGACTCATAGTGTGCCCGACGCTCGCGGAAGGGATCCAGGAACTCGTTCAGTGCCTTGGCCAGTTTTTCCTTGACCTCCACATCGCCCACTTTACCGGCACGGTAGCGGGCTTTCAGGTCTTCGACTTCAGCTTTGTTGGGATTGAAAGCGTCGTGGTACTGGAAAACCGGATTGCCTTCAACGGTGCCCGGAATATCGGCGGAAACTCGTTTCGGGTCGGTATACATCGACATGACGCGCTTATAGACGGTTTTTTCGTCATCGGACAGGAAAATAGCGTTGTTGAGGCTCTTGGACATTTTAGCGTTGCCGTCAGTTCCGACCAGCGAGCCATATTCGGAGACCAGCGCTTCCGGGATTGGGAAAGTTTCTCCATACAGATAATTGAATCGGCGGGCGATTTCGCGGGTTACTTCAACATGGGCGACATTATCTTTGCCCACCGGCACAAGATGTGCACGGGGAAGGAGGATGTCCGCCGCCTGCAGGACCGGGTAGCCGAGAAGGCCGAAGGGCATCTCTTCGATATGAGCGCTCTGCGCCATTTCTTTCAGGCTCGGTACGCGCGAAAGCCGCGGAACCGTAATGAGATTCTGAAAGAAAAGAGAAAGCTCGACAACTTCGGGGACTGCGGACTGGAGGTAGATGACCGATTTGGCTGGATCGATGCCGCAGGACAGGTAATCCAGCACTGCGGAACGAACATTCGCTGCCAGCTCCTCGATATGCTCTTTTTCAGGTTTTGTCGTGAGGGTATGCAGGTCGGCGATGATAAAAAAGCACTCGTACTCATCCTGCAGGCGCACACGGTTGGCGAGCGATCCGACATAATGACCAAGGTGAAGTTTTCCGGTTGGCCTGTCGCCGGTCAGTATTCGTTTCCGTTCCATTCGTAACTCCAGGCTGAAAAAGTTGCCTGGAGTTTACTCTGAAATTGGTGAGGCTTTCAACCTATTTGCTTTCCACCAGCGGAAGAAGACTCGCAAATCCTTCTTCAGCCATTTTTTCTTTTGGAATGAATCTGAGCGATGCCGAATTTATGCAATACCGCAAGCCGGTGGGATTCGGTCCGTCATTAAAGAGATGGCCGAGATGGCCGCCTGATTTTTTAGCTCGAACTTCGATTCGGTTCATGCCGTAGGAGCGATCCTCAACCAGGACGAGAGCGTTCTGATCGATGGGTTGCCAGAAGCTGGGCCAGCCGGTTCCCGAGTCGAATTTTGTGCTTGACGCGAACAGCGGGGTATTGTCGATCCGGTCAACGTAGATGCCGGCGGCATGGTTGTCCCAGTATGGATTCTGGAACGGCGGCTCGGTGGCTGCCTGAACCAGCACGGCATATTCTTCCGGACTCAGCTTCTTTTTGAGTTCTTCGGTCGGTTGGACATAGCAGACATCAGCTGCTTCTTTTTCACTGAGAATCACGAGTTGGCCTCCTTGGGGCTGGGCTGGGGCAGGCATCACCGCAGTGGTTGTCTGGCCTGCTGTGGTTTGACCAGCGGTGGTCTGCGATGTAATGGTTTCCTGAGAAGAATTGGCTTTTGCCGCAGACTTTGGAGCGGCGCAGGCAGTCAGAAAGACCGCGGGAAGCGCGATAGACGCTATCACCAGCATGAGTAATGGACTTTTTCTTGAATTCCTTACTAACATAGTAAAGCAAATATAACGATAAAGAATCATGGCGGCAACAGCATCGGTTTTGCAAAAATTGTCCGACATGATATACTGAGGTATCTGGATACGCTGGAGGAAGCCATGGAGTTGAAACCGGGCATTGTTGCCGAGAAAACGATTATTGTCGAGGAGCGCCATGTCGCTGCACATCTTGGGTCAGGCGGGGTTCCGGTGTACGCGACGCCTTCCATGATTTTGCACATGGAGGAAGCCTCCCGCGAGGCTGTTGATCACTTGCTGGGACCTCGGGGGGCAACAGTCGGGGCGAGCATCAGCGCCCGCCATCTAGCGCCGACTCCCGTTGGCATGAAAGTCCGGGTTCGTTCCGAGCTGGTGAAAGTTGATGGCAGGCTTTTAACCTTTAAGGTAGAAGCCTGGGACGAGGTTGAAAAAATCGGCGAGGCTGATCATGTGCGCGCCATCATCGACCTGGATCGATTTGGAGTGAAAATAGCGCAAAAAGAGGCGCTTGTCGGGAAAACCGGCAAAGGCAGCGGAGTATGACGCTGGAAGAATTGTCCAAACTGGATTATCAGGGGGCCATGGAACTCATGGTCGCCTATTCGACTGATATCAAAATGCAGGAAAAAGAGCTCGAACCGCTGAAAAAGGAAGCCGAATTGTGGGCTTCCCGGGTTTCGCTGGCTGAAAGTAAGGCGCTCCCGGATTTGGCTCAGGCTGCTCGCGAGCGGCACGGGCAGATTCAGGAGAAAATTGCCGCTCTTGAGAATTCGATTTTGGAATTGAAACTCGATGTTGCGAGATTGAAGGAAGCATTGCCCGGATTGAAGGCAAAGGAGCGAAGCATTGATCCTGACCAGCTGTTAGCCGAACTTTCCATGATGACTGGTGAAGCAATGGATCCTGAGAAGGCTAAATTTGACCGGGAGTTTGCAGCTCTCGAACGTGCTGGCGGCAGTATGCAGGCGCCAGAAAAGGCACAATCTTCGGAACACCAGCAGTCAACGCCACCTTCACAGGCTTCTTCCGCAGAGAAAGTTTCCTCCAAGCAGAATTCTGCCGCTTCGGCGGGACCGCAGACTGCACCGAATCCAGCGGCGCCGCATACGGCGGCGTCCATGGATGATGCTCTTGCTGCTTTAAAACGCAAGCTTGGATTGTAAGCATGAACCACGTGCTTCCAGACTTTTCCCGGCCTTTGCTTTTTGGTCATCGCGGCATGCCCGCGGACTATCCTGAAAATACAATGGCTTCCTTCAGGGCAACTCGCGGCGCAGGAGTTCCCGGCATTGAGTTGGATGTCCATCTCACAGCGGACCGCAGGCTTGCTGTCATTCATGATGATTCGACGGAACGTACGTGCCGTGATTCTTCAAGAGCCGCGGTTTCCTGTGCCGTCGAACAGACTGATTGGCCGGAGCTTGCGAGCCTCGACGCGGGCGTCTGGAAGGGGAGCGCTTTCAGCGGTGAGAAAATCCCCCTGCTGGATGAGGTTTTGGAGACTTTGGGCAGAGATTGCTATTTCGATATTGAATTGAAAAGCAGATCCACCAGGGATGCTGGACTTGAACAGCTGACTGCCCGGACGATCCGCGCCTTTGGTCTGCAGAATCGCTGTATCGTTTCTTCCTTCAACCCTTTTTCACTGCGAATTTTTAAAAAATACGCGCCTGAAATCCCGACCGCGATCATCTGGAGCAGATCCCGGGAGCTGTACTGGTTTTTGCGCCATGGAGAGGGCTATTTCCTTGCACATGCTGACGTTCTTAAACCTGAACATGTGCTGGTGCGGCAAAGTGCCTGGTTCATGAAGCTCGGAAAGCCGGTGATCCCCTGGGCGGTGGATGAACGAAAAACAGCCGACCGCCTGCTGGCTGCCGGCTGTGAGGGGCTTATATCGAATCAGCCTCGTACATTGCTCGGGCAAGGGGAAGTCTTCGGCCGATTCCAAAGGCCCGCCGCGAAACCTTGATGGCGGGGGCTGCCTGCCGGCGCTTGAACTCAGCCCGGGCAGTCATGAGCAGAACTTTGCGGACCAGCGCCGCGTCAAATCCTTGTTCCACAATTTCGTCAAAGGCTTTGTTGTTTTCAATATATTGTACGAGGATTTTATCGAGGATTTCGTACTCGGGAAGGCTGTCCTGGTCTTTTTGGTTGAGTCTAAGCTCGGCGCTGGGGGCTTTGAGGATGATGGCTTCCGGTATCGGGTCCATTTTCCCCGCTTGGCGCGCAAGGGCGTTGATGTGCCGGGAAAGGGCGTAGACTTCCGTTTTGTAGAGGTCTGCGATCGGGGCAAGGGCGCCGCACATGTCGCCGTAAAGGGTGCAGTAGCCGGTGGCCAGTTCGCTCTTGTTGCCGGTTGTCAGTAAAATCGAATTGAATTTATTAGACCATGCCATGAGATAACAGCCTCGGATTCGGGCCTGGAGGTTTTCTTCAGCGCTATCGAAGGGGCGGCCGGCAAAAGGTACGGACAATTGGGACAGGAAGGCGGTAAAGGGCACTTCTATCGGCAGTTTTTCCAGATGAATCCGATTGCGGCGGCAGAGTTCGATTGCGTCGTTCATGGAGCCTTCGCTGGAAAAACGGCTCGGCATGGCGATGCATACCACATTGTCAGCGCCGACAGCCTCCGCCGCGAGAACCGCGACAAGAGCTGAGTCTATGCCGCCTGAAAGCCCGAGGCAGACTTTGCTGAATCCGGTCTTTTCCAGATAGTCTTTGATACCGACAATCAGCGCCTGGTGGATTTCTTCGATTTCATCATGGTTTGCGGGATCTTGCTGAGGTGCAGAAGCTGCGGCGTCGCCGGGCTGTTCCTGAGGCAGAATGGTGCTGAGGTGCTGAACGCGGGAAGTCTGCGCAAGAACTAGATTTTCCGCGGTCATTGTCGTTGTGTCGATGGTCAGAATTTCGTCTTCCCAGCCGCACATGCCAACCATGTCGCCCTTGCTGTCGACCGCGAAGGAGCGGCCGTCAAAGACCAGAGAGTCGTTTGCACCGGTCGAGTTGCAATAAAGAACCGGGATGTGGCCTTCGCGGGCGGTGTTGCGCGCAAGTCTGAGGCGGGTTTTTAGCTTGCCTGCGATAAAGGGCGAAGCTGATGGAACGATCAGAATGTCGATGCTCGAATCGAGCAATTCCTTGACGGGGTCGATGGGATAGCGGAAATCGGGGGAGGGCGGGGCTTCCCACCAGAAATCTTCGCAGATGGCAAAACCGATCCGCGCCTGTTGGGGTGTAAAGACCTTTCGGACTTTGGCTGGCTCAAAGTAGCGGGCTTCATCAAAGACATCGTAGGTTGGAAGCAGGGTTTTCAGCTGGGTAAAGACGATTTTTCCGTCCGAGATGACTGAGAACGCGTTGATAAGCGCCCGTCCGGAACCCGAGCGGTTCCGGTCGACATAACCGACACCGACCGCGACAGATGCTGGCAGGTTTTTTTGAAGCTTTCGCAGACCGGCAAGACTGCCTTCCGCAAAGGCGTCGTAATCAAGAAGATCCATCGGAGGGTAGCCGCACAAGGCCATCTCCGGAAAAATGATAAGCTCTGGCTGGGCTAGTTTGCGCCCACTGCTGAAGGCTTGGTTGACATAATTGACAATTTTATCGGCGTTCCCTTCAAAATCTCCGATGACTGAATTCATCTGCACAATTGAAATAATCATGATCTATCCCTCATCATCACTTTATTTTCTTCCTGAGTTTTCTGGCGGTTGGTCTGGTGGAATTCTGACTGGTTTCCAAGGCCGCCAGCTTTGCGTTTCTGGCAGATACCTGCAGGAATATAATGCCGCCCACAATCATCAGAAAACAGAGGATCTGACCCATAGAGAAATTGAACGGGGTCTGGAACACGTATGTTGGAGCATCGGGGTTGCCGAGTTTGATGATGTAGCCAAGTCCTGCATCTGGTTCGCGGAAGTATTCGATAAAGAATCGGGCAATGCCATAGCCAATGACGTAGGAGCTGGCGGCAAATCCCGGGAATGGGCGCTTTTTCCGAATGATGAACCAGAGTACCAGCCAAAGGACAAGGCCCTCGAACATGGCTTCATAGAGCTGTGAAGGATGCCTGGGCAGATTGACCATATCGTTCAATGAATTCAAAGGAATGCCAACTTTTTCGGCTATCTGCTGAACCCAGGTTTCTTTGGCGGAAAATCGTTCGGCATAGGGGAAGATCATGCCCCAGGGTTTTGTTGTGACCTTGCCCCAGAGTTCGCCGTTGATAAAGTTTCCAAGCCTGCCAAAGGTATATCCCAGCGGCGCTGAAACCGCGAGGATATCCGCCCATTCGATCCAGCGCTGTTTATGTACTTTGCACCAGACTAGCGTCGCGATGATGACCCCGACAAGACCGCCATGGAAGGACATGCCCTGAAAACCGGTAAACTGGCCGCCTTCGTCAAAAGGCCAAAAAATAAACCAGGGATGGCGCCAATAATAATCGGTCGGCTCATAAATAAGTGTTCCTGCCAGCCTGCCCCCCAGCAACACCCCGATGATGGCCCATAGAAAGAAGTTTGCTGCCTGATCTTCCGTCCAGGGGGCTTTGATTCGTTTTGACTCACGATTGAATAAAATCCAGGTAAGTCCGAACGCGATGACATACATCAATCCATACCAGCGGAAGGGGAGCCCCGGGATAATTTCAGGTTTGAGCCATGCGGGAAAATCCAAGGTTAATAACATCTTTATTCCTTCCTGGGTTTGATTTCGAGCTCCGCCTGAGTGCTGGTAGAGGATAGCGGGGCGGGAGCTTTATTGATTTTTCGGGCAAGCGTAATGCCGAGAACGAGTGAAACAAAAAGATCAAGAACCAGCAGAAACAGAAAATCAAAGCCGCCATGCACAAGGTTCGTAACACTGCCTGAGAAGAGTGTTGAGGCTTGGAAATTTGTGCTCACGGCAAAGCCTGCCAAAGCGAGCAGAACAAGCGAAGAGCCCGTTATCAGCAGAGCCAGGGCACCGAAAGATTTGTATTTTTCTTCATTATAATAGAAGAAAGCGAGAGTGATCGGGAGGATGGCCATGGGCAGAACCAGGTAGCGAAAAAGCGCTCCCGAGGCGCCGTCGAGATTTGCAAATCCCAGCCGAACCATCATATCTATTGCGAGATATGGTCGGGCAAGTGACAGGATAGCGGTTATGGCATGGAGCGGATTGCGTTTCATTATTGTTGAGTCTAGTAGGCTTGGCGCCAGTGGGTCAAGATGCTTCAACAAGCCGTGCCCCAAGGTTGAGAACACTATATGTGTTCCCTTTAATAACGAAGAATAGTATACTTGATTTCAAAGCTTCTCCGCACCAAAGGAAGAATCACCATGGCTGGATTCAGAAACGAAAGAACTCGAACTCTTGGGATTTGGCTCGCCGCGTGTGTGCTGGTTTTATTTTTAAGTTTTACGAGTATCGCCATTCCGCAGGCGAGTGCTCAGGCTGCCAGCGGCAGTCAGGATGATGCAAAACGATATTCTCAGCTTTTGCAGAGTATTTATCAATTCATTCTTCAAAACTATGTTGATCAGGTAGATCCGGCTGTCCTGTATGAGGGCGCCATGAAGGGCATGTTCAATGCACTCGGTGATCCGCATTCAGTTTTCCTCGATGCAGATATGCTGTCAGATCTGATGCGCGAAACCGACGGCACCTATGCGGGGGTCGGCCTTTATATTTCCAAACAGCCCGGGGCGGCTGGCGAGAATGATGCAAAGTATGTCGAAGTTGTCTCGCCAATCGAGGGTACACCCGCATGGAAAGCAGGAATCCTTCCTGGGGATCTGATTCTGAAGATTGACGGCGAAAATACTGCCGAATTGACGGTGGACCAAGCTTCCAACAAGATTCGAGGCCCTGCGGGAACAAAAGTCATCCTGACTTTCCGCCGAGGCACTTCCTATGAGTTCGATGTAGAATTCACCCGGGCTACCATTGAAATT
>JAJTBL010000206.1 GCA_021286925.1 Spirochaetia bacterium
GCAGGTGCGGTTACAGCTATTCCGCTGCTGTTTTTCGCCAAGGCAGCCAACTCGATCAGTCTGCAGAAAATGGGCTTTATCCAGTATGTTTCCCCGACAGGGCAGCTTTTCCTCGGGCTTGTGGTGTTTCATGAAAAGCCGACCAGCGCACTTTTGGTCGCATTTGCGGGCGTTATCGCAGCGGTACTGCTGTATGCGCTGACAAGAAAGCGGGTTGCCGAGAAGGTCTGATGAGCCGCGAATTAGGCTGTTGTGCGCTGCTGGTATGCCAATTCGCCGTTTTTAATAACGGTATGAACCAGATTCATGCCGATGTTGTAGGACAGATGTTCAGGTTCAGGCGCGTCCAGAATGACAATATCGGCAGTTTTGCCTGCTTCCAAAGAGCCGTGAGAAGCGGCAAGTCCCAGGGCCGCGGCGCCGTTGAGGGTCAGAGCGGTTAAAGTTTCTTCAAAGGTCATTTTCAGGTACAACACGGCAATGGCGAAAATCAGCGGTATGCTCTGGCTGTAACATGAGCCAGGATTGAGGTCCGAAGCCAGCGCGACTGCCAAGCCTCGGTCGATCATGCCGCGAGCGTCGGCATAGGGTTCGCGGAGCGAGAAAGCTGTCAGCGGAAGACAGGTCGCGATAACAGCTTTTTGGACCATGGCTTGCAGGTCTTCCGGGCTTGCTTTCAGCAGGTGAGACGCGCTGACAGCACCAAGCTCGGCGGCCAGCCCAGCTCCGCCGATTCTGACAATTTCATCCGCGTGCAGTTTGAGCTTAAATCCGGCATTTTGCGCTGCACGCAGGTAGCGCCGGGAATCTTCAATTTCGAACACGCCTTTTTCGCAGAAAATGTCGGCAAAGACAGCCAGCTTGTCTGCTGCGACTTTCGGAAGAACTTCTCTGATGACAAAGTCGATATAATCGGAGGGGCGTGATTCGAACTCTGGCGGAATGGAGTGCGGGCCAAGAAAGGTTGGCAGGATTTCGACCGCTGCCATGCGGGAGAGCTCCCGCATGGCGGTCAGTTGGCGCAGCTCGGTTTCAAGATCCATGCCATAGCCCGATTTGCCCTCGACGGTGGTGACGCCCAGGGCGAGCATGGTGTCCAGACGCTTTTTACCAGCTTCAATCAGGTTATGCAAGGTAGCTGAGCGGGTTGCTTCCATGCTTTTCCGGATTCCGCCGCCCCGCTGATGAATTTCCATGTACGGCAGGCCGCCAGCCCGCCAGAAAAACTCATCGGCACGGTAGCCGGCAAAAATGAAATGCGTATGGCTGTCGATAAAGCCAGGGACACAGGCACGATTTCCAGCGTCAATCAGCACGGTGCCTTCAGCCTGCGCTTTTTTAAGGGCGAGCTGGCCTTCTTCGGCTGAAGCAGGTCCGGCATAGGCGATGATTCCATCTTTCGCGACAATGCAGGCATTTTTACAGCGGTAGAGGCTGTTCATGGCAATGCCGGCAGACGGGCTTTCCCCCAGTGGGGTTGCCAGGCTGCCGATATTGATGACCGCGCAGGATCCCTTGCCCTTACCTTTCATGCTCAAGCCTTTTCATACAGAATATCTTTGCCGAGCGAGCCATCGATTATAGAGAGGTAATTTTTATCCATCAGGCGTTCGAGCCGTTCGCGGGCGCGGAGCAGCTCCGCCTGAGCCCGCTTGGCGGAAAGGCTTTGCGGTTCCGCTTTTTCCGCGAGGAAGGAGCGCAGGTAGACGATAGATTTTTCAAGATATTCAATTTCGTTGTTGCGATAGCGTTCGAGCCGCTCATGATACCAGTCGGAAGCGAGGACATAGTCCCGGGTGAAAAGCTTGCGGACTTCAGGATCGGAAATGCTTTTGCCTTCATAATGCCCCTTGGCCATGACATGGAGTACGGCTTTGAGCGGCGGAATCGCGGCTTCGACAGAACCATCCTCGAAATAGGCTTCAGCCGATTTTTTCATGGCTGAGGCGATGTTTTCGATGCCGTCGACAAATTCAGGCATGGATTGAAGTTCCGGGCGGAGCATGTCTTCCGGGAAGACTGCTGTGGGTGTGTCGAAAAGCCTGCCGAGATAGGTGGCGGCGAAGAGGGGCGTAATCCGCCATCCCAGCCGTGAAGCAGGAATGAGGCGTCCTTCATATTCAAAATCATCCACTTTTTCCAGATACCCGTGCTCCTTGAGGAATTCCGGATCCCGCTCTTCGGGGGAAAGCCGAGCCCAGAGCTCAGGCATCATGATGGAAATATCATGGTCGATTTTATATTTGTGCCCGATATAACCAGCAGCGGTTGTAAACCCGGAGTAGCCGGTAAGGATAAAGGAAAGCAGCGCGTTGTTGAGGTCTGTCGTGGCGATAAGCGCATTGAAGGGGCCTTTGGTCAAGGCTCCCTCGGAGCCCGCCCCTGTGGTTGAGGGGCTTTTGCCGGTCAGGGAGCAGACAAAATCCATGAATAGCTCGGGCAGATCCTGATAATGGATCGGGCCGTAGACTGCGAGCGGACGGATGCCAGCCGCAGGGTCGGCAGGGTTGTTCCGGCGTCCGGGCAGGACAGCTCCGACTGGATGCAGGAGCGCGTTGTCCGCCGGCACCCTGCGGTAGAGGCGCGGCCCAATATCCGCTAGATATCGATCCTGGGGGTTGACGTAATTCGGATCCAGCTGGAGGTATCGCGGGTTTTTTGTCGGAGCGCCGTTGACAATTCGAGGTTTATCCGGCGCGGCGAAATATTCGAAATGGGGATCGGCTTCGGTGGCTTCGATGAAGAAGCGCATGGCTTCGGTGTATTCCGAGAATTGCACCGTTTTTTCGATGATTTCCGCGGCATGGCGGCGAGTGAGGGGCTCGAAATTGCTGATGAAATTGTCTTGTCGGGCAAAGTCCTTTTCAGTCTGCTTGTCGTAGCCTCGGATGATGGCATCATCGGGGCGTTGGAAAAAACGGGCTTCGGTGTTTTTGCAGAACTTCAAGCTGGGGTGTCGGCTCGCCCAGTCGGGCAGGTTTTTCAGGTTTTTAGACGGCACGACGACGGAAGCAGTGATGTCATCTTCCCATTGGCGCTTTTCAGCGGGCATGAAATCCTGGCGCAGTTTGAAGGTGCGCTGCATGCCGTTCTGGGTTCGGCCCACCCGGAGGTAGGAGCCAAGGATGGGACGGCCCTGGAATTTTAGGATATTACCGGTGGTTCCATTGACTGCGTCGACCGAGAAATGGGAAAGCCAGTCATCGCCCCAATCCGGCGTATAGAAACGCTTAACCAGAAATACCAGGCTCTTGATGCGTTCCGGAATCGATCTCAGCCACTCGTTGTATTCATCAGTAAAGAGCGGCGACGGTGAAAGGAGTTTGATGACGGAGCCGAGCGAGCGTTTCGGCGAGAGGATCGGGCGCGCGTCTTTGCCGTGATTTTCACTGTCATCCCGGAATCGGTTGCCATAGTCCTTTTCGATGATTCTTTTGACCGCAGCAAAATCTTCAAAAAAGTCGGCGATGGTAATCGGCGAATAGCTGATGGCATCGGTGATGGGTTTGGCTATCTCCGATTTTCCGCCGCCCGATACGGTGCAGGGCTTGTGGCAGAGGAGGGCTTCTGCAGCTGTTCCAATAAGCCGCCACGCGCCTGACCCAGGATGCCGCTCCATGTGAATTCGGTAGCCGGTTGGATGGACGTACACTTCACCGGGCAGAATCCTGAGCGATTCCTCCCTGCCTTCCCAGACCCAGCGGGCTTTCTGATCCTCAAGCGATAGGACGGCGTTTTCTGGCAGGTAAACAATGTTGGGATAGGTCATATCGACTGCGTACCCTTCCGGCCTCACTTCGATACGTCCGCGCAAAAGCTCGAAAACATCATGGATAGAATGACCGCGCGAATTGAGGTTTGTGTCAGGAATAAATCTGACGCCATGGTTGTAGGACGGGAAGACGAGGGCGCCGCCGGCATGTTCTTCTTCAGCCAGTC
>JAJTBL010000207.1 GCA_021286925.1 Spirochaetia bacterium
GCCCAACTTTCCATGGCTTTACCGGAAGCGATGCAGTGTCGTTCGGTTCAGGAAGCACAACTCCCTCCATCATCTGGCCGATGAGCCCGTCCGCGAGAATAAGTACAGGAATCCGATATCGATCGGAGATATCGAAGGCTTCATACGTGAGGTCTGCCGCGTCTTGGACGCCTTTAGGCGCAAGGACGATGGTATAATAATCCCCATGGCCGCCGCCACGGGTAGACTGGAAATAGTCACCCTGGCTGGGGGAAATGCCGCCGAGGCCGGGACCTGAGCGGGCAACATTGACAATGACCGCAGGAAGATCTGCGCCGCAGAGATAGGAAATACCTTCCTGCTTCAAAGAGACGCCTGGGCTCGATGAGCTGGTCATGGTCCTGACGCCGGTTGCCGCGGCGCCATACACCATATTGATGGCTGAGACTTCGCTTTCAGCCTGAATGAAGGTTCTGCCCTTTGCCAGCATATTGGCAGCCATATAGGCTGTCAGCTCGTTCTGGGGCGTTATGGGGTATCCGAAATATGCCTTGCAACCCGCTCGGATCGCTGCTTCACCGATTGCCTCGTTGCCTTTCATGAGGCGAATTTCTTCTGACATGGATGCCTCCTTACAATTTGTAGACCGTAATCGCTACATCAGGACAAACCTGAAAGCAATTACCGCAGGCGATACATTTCTCCGGAGCGACTGCCGAAGAAGGATAATAACCCCACGAGTTCGGCGCGGTATCCGCGGCCAGAACCTTGGTCGGGCATGCCCTGACGCAGAGAAGGCATCCTTTGCACCTTTCTCGGTCGATGACTGGTTTCCCTTTATTAGCCATAGTGGCTCTCCTTTGATTGTCGCTTGCTATTTGCCCGCGCCGCTGGCAAGCGCGGCGAGCGCAATGGACGCAAGCTTGGTTTCCGCAGTATCCGCGCGGCTGGTCAGTACAATCGGCTTGGCCGCGCCCATCACAATTCCTGCTCCCTTTGCCTGAGCAAGATCGAGTAAACACTTGTACAGGATATTTCCGGCTTCGATATCCGGAGCGACAAGAATGTCGGCGTCTCCGGCGACATCAGAGACGATTTTTTTAATCCGTGCGCTTTCAGCGCTGATTGCGTTGTCGAGCGCAAGCGGACCGTCGATGATACAGCCCTTGATCTGACCACGACGGTTCATCTGGGTCAAAATAGAAGCTGTGACGGTGCAGGGCATCTTGTCGGGGTTCACTTTTTCCACCGCCGCAAGCATGGCGACTTTCGGTGTCGCGACACCCAGCGCATTTGATACCTTGACAGCCGATGCGAGGATAGCGATCAGCGCAGGGAGGTCCGGTGCGATATTGAGCGCCGCGTCCGTCACAACAAATAATTTATGATAGGTCGGAACTTCCATAACGGCCACATGGCTTGCCAGGCGCCCTGCGTTGATTCCGGTTTCCTTGTTCAAGGCGGCTTTCAGCAAAAGCGAGGTGTCGATAATGCCCTTCATTAGGAAGGCAGCCTCTCCATTTCGAACCAGCTCGACTGCCTTCGCAGCTGAAGCATACAGATCCTTCACCGGAACGATCTGGAATGCCGAAAGATCCAATCCTTTGCCGCCATTGGCTTCATGCCGTGCCTTTTCAATCAATTCAGGGTCACCCACCAGAATCGGTTCGGCGATGCCTGCTTTCCATGCGTCCACGACCGCTTCAAGAACAGAAGCTTCCTGCGCCGCCGCGACAGCGATTTTCTTCCTTCCCAGCGACACTGCCTTTTCAATAATGTCAGCTATGTGGTTCATACTGTATACTCCCTTATGACGATTTCCCCAGCCAAAGCTCCAAAGCCCGCCTGCGCCAGCGCCTCAAGTTCGCCTTCTCCCGGATATGCGATAACCGGCGCTATGAACGAGCACATTTTTTCAAGTCCCTCGACAATTTCTTTTCCGTAGGCGATACCGCCCGTCACGATGATGCCATCCACCTTGCCGCAAGCGGCTGCCGCGAGCGCTCCAATAGCCTTGCCAACCTGATAAATGAAGGCATTGTAATACAGCGTTCCGGCCGGATCTCCTGCATGATAGAGCTTTTCTACGTCCCGCATGTCATTGGTACCCAGGAAACTCACCATGCCGCCGGCTCCGGTGATCAGCTTTAAAACTTCTTTTTCCGTGTATTTGCCCGAAAAGCAGAGCTTCGCGAGATCGCCCGCCGGCAAGGTGCCCGAGCGTTCCGGGCTGAAGGGGCCTTCGCCGTTCAGAGCCTGGTTGACATCCACAACTTTGCCTTCCTGGTGCAAGCCCACGGATACGCCGCCGCCGAGGTGGGCTACGATAACCGACACATCCTCATATCGCTTTCCCTGCTCGCGGGCAAATCGCCGCGCTACCGCTTTCTGATTCAGAGCATGGAAAATGGACTTCCTGGCAAACAGCTTGTTTCCTGAAACCCGGGCAACATCGGAGAGTTCATCCACAACAACCGGATCCGCTATAAAAGCCGGGATCCCCAGCTCTCGGGCTATGTTGTCCGCAATAAGCGCTCCAAGGTTGGAAGCATGCTCGCCGTAGCGCGCGGATTGCAGATCCTGCTTCATGGCCTCGTTGACACGGTAGACACCGCCGGGAATCGGATGCAGCAGCCCCCCGCGTCCCACCACCGCCGCAAGCCGCTTCATATCGAAGCCCTGAGCCTTGAGAGCATCCATGATAGCTTCATGCCTGAACTCATATTGAGCCGCGATGGACGGGTATTTTTTTATTTCGTCACTGGAATGGCTCACGGATTTATCGAAGAGCCGGGCAGTTTCTTCAAAGACAGCAATCTTGGTTGAAGTTGATCCTGGATTTATCACGAGGATACACGAAGGCATAGCTTCTCCTCCAAGGCGTGGTTTCCTGAAGTATAGCATGTATTTTGAACTTGACAAGAGGAAAATTACAAAATTTGAAAGCACGTTTCAATTTTTAAAATAATCACCGTGAACTCAATCTAATAGCTGCCTGAATCCTGATAAGCCATTGGTTTTTCGAAGTCCGGGTATTGAATTTTCTGCAAACGGCAGAAAAAACAAAGGGGCTGTCCGGCAACATATGTGCGGACAGCCCCTTGTGCTGAAATAACGACACTCAGGATACTCTGGTTTTGTGGCGATTGAGTCTTCTCTTCTTCTTTCTTTTATGTGTCGCTATTTTCTTGAGCTTGCGTTTTCTACCACAGGGCACGACGTTTCTCCTTGGATACAATTACCGCGCGATGATGCACCCTCATCGAGCAATGCAAGCAATACTACACGCTTCTTTTCACATGGTCAATACTTCATCATGCGCATTTTCCGTTTTTCAAAAACCTGATGCCTGCGAAATCAGCGCGTCTGCTTCGAGTTTTTGCCCGTTTTGACCCGCATCCGGTCGATGACGATATTTACTTCCGCCACAAGAATTCCCGTGAACCGCTCTATATTGTCTACTATATAATCCTGCAACGCGTGGGCGTTGGAGGCAAGCCGGGTTCCATACGGCACATCGAGAAATATGGTGATGCGGTAGCCTTCAGTATCTTCCCGGATAGCCATACGCCTGACTCGAAGCGAAGCGTCATATTCGTCTACACAATGAACGACCATCTGGGACAGCGCCGCTTCGGAGATTGCAACCCTGCCCCGCTTGGTAAACTCAGGCCGGACAACCGATTTTTCATAAATCTTGGGCATAGAAGCGCTGGCGCCGAAGCTTCGTTTCAGAAAAACCCGGACGCTGTCGTAAAAAATGGAAGGATAGTTACGTTTTATTTCCAGCGCGGGGACCGGAATGACATGTTTACCTTCAATTTTTCTCGACTGCAGAGCCTTCTGGATCTCATCCTGGGTTGCGATATCTTCGATCTTGATTACCTTGAAAGGAGGCGGAATGGCCAGCCGCTCACAAATTCTCTG
>JAJTBL010000208.1 GCA_021286925.1 Spirochaetia bacterium
AATCCCGGCTACGGCTACATCATGGCAGTTGTCATGATTGTAATCGGTCTGCTCATACTGGCCGTCAATCAATGGTATCTGGGAAAACGAAAATCTTTTGTCACCGTTACCGGCAAAAGTTCAAACATTTCTTTTATCAAACTGAAAAAAATGCGCCCGGTTGTTTCCGGAGCCGCTTTGTTTATTGTCGCAGCGATTGCGATTCTGCCGCTGCTGACCTTTGTTGTAGAATCCTTCATTCTGGCGCCGGGAAATTACTCTCTCTCCAATTTTACAACACAGTTCTGGGTCGGCCAGGGCCGGGAAGATATCGGCGGCGGAGAACCGGGAATTTTGCTGAACAAATCTGTCTATATAGCTTTTTGGAACAGCCTGAAGCTCTCTGCGATTGTTGCTCTGGTTGTTGGAACGGTTGGGGGGCTTGCAGGATATGCGATTGTTCGCGGCAGGGGGAAAAAGCTTTCCGCGATTGTCAACAACCTGGCGTTTTTCCCGTATCTTCTGCCCTCCATGGCATTCGGCGCTATCTATCTTTCCATGTTTGCTAGGCCGATCGGATTTTTCCCCTCGCTGTATGGCACCTTCTTCCTGCTGGTTTTGATTGGTTCCGTCAAATATTTACCATTTGCTTCACGGGCTGGCATCAACGCCATGCTTCAGCTCTCCGGTGAAATCGAGGAAGCGGCTATAATCATGGGAATCCCATGGCGAAAGCGCATAACGCGGATACTTTTCCCCATTCAGAAATCGAGCTTTCTTTCCGGATATCTTTTACCGTTCATTTCCTGCATGCGAGAGCTGGCGCTATTTGTTCTGCTCATTACGCCAGCCAACCGCGTCATTACAACCTTGTTGTTCCAATATAATGAAAAAGGGTGGAATCAGTGGGCCAATGGTATCAACCTGCTCATCATCATAGCGGTGCTGAGCATCAATCTGCTGATAAATAAACTGACAGGCGCTTCAATCGACAAAGGTATAGGGAGCTGATATGCCACAGATAGTCTTGCGGAATATTACGAAAACTTTCGGAAAAACAGACGCGGTCCACGATCTGGATCTGGTTATAGAAGATGGTGATTTTGTCACATTGCTCGGCCCTTCGGGATGCGGCAAAACGACAACACTGAGGATGATTGCCGGACTCGAAACGCCGACTGAAGGCACTATCTCCATCGGCGGCAAAACTGTTTTTTCATCAGACAGCGGAATTGATATTACACCGGACAAACGCGATGTCGGTTTTCTTTTTCAAAATTATGCGCTGTGGCCGCACATGACTGTTGAACAAAATATTGGTTTCGGACTCGAAAATTTAAAGTGGTCTAAAGATAAAATCGCACAACGCGTCAAAGAGCTTTTGACAATGCTCAAAATCGATGGATATCAGAAACGTTATCCGGCCGAGCTATCCGGCGGTCAGCAGCAGCGGGTGGCCATTGCGAGAACCCTCGCGACGGGGCCGCGGGTTTTATTGATGGACGAACCGCTTTCCAATCTCGATGCGAAACTCAGAACCGAGATGCGGGCTGAGCTGAAACGTCTGCATAAAGAAACTGGCGCGACATTTGTCTATGTCACCCATGATCAGCTGGAAGCCATGACCCTTTCCAGTAAGGTCTGCTTGTTAAAAGATGGACTTCTTCAGCAGTATGAGCCTCCGATGGATGTCTATCATGAGCCTGCCAATATGTTTGTCGCGGATTTTGTCGGCAGTCCAACCATGAATTTTATTGATGCTCGGGCACAAAATATTAATCTTGATCAGGTCAAACTGGAAGCTGAAGGCCTCCGAATGATTTTCACGCCGGTATCGGGCAGTATTTCACTCCAGAACGATCAGGCCGTCGTGCTTGGCGTCCGTCCGGAAAATATCATCGTTGCTGATGATTCGCCGGTATCCGCCAAAGTCTATTCAACCTTGCCCTCCGGCATGGAAACTATTTTAAAGCTTGAGGCAGGGACGCTTGTGTTGACGGCTGTTGTATTCGGATCAGTAGACTATCAGATTGACAGCATGGTCAAAATAGGGTTTTCTGGCAATCACTGCGCCTTGTTTGATAAATCGAGCGGCGCAAAACTCGCGACAGGTTGTGTTCAGCTGATGCAAGGCTGACATGTTTTTAATCGCGGCAGGAAGAGGTTTCTATGGCGCAAAGAAAGATTCTGATCGTTGATGATGAACCGCACATTGTGGAATTTTTAGCCATGAATCTTCGGCAGAATGGATATGCGCATTGTTTTGCCAATGATGGCGAAACTGCCATTGAAATAGCTCGCACCGAGCAGCCTGACCTTATCCTCCTCGACTCTATGCTGCCAGGCATTTCGGGTGTCGAAACCTGCCGTATACTGAAGCAGAGCTCCATCACAGCTGATATTCCGGTCATTTTTCTTTCAGCAAAAAGCGAGGAAACCGACAAGGTGCTTGGGCTGGCTATCGGCGCTGATGATTACATGACCAAACCCTTCAGCATTAGAGAGCTTTTTGCGCGGATTGAAGCCGTTTTGCGGAGAAGCATCAAATCCCAGGCATTTTATGGCGGCTTTGCTGCAGATGGCGGTTTGGGGTATGGCACGGGAACACAGCAAAGCATCTTGCGTTTTCAGGATTTGCAGATCGACCTGAGCGCGCACAACGTGGAAAAGGCAGGCGTAAAAATTGCTCTATCGCCGGCTGAATTTTCAATTCTTGCCCTTGTAGCGGGTGCTCAAGGGAAGGTTGTCCCCAGAACTGTCATCATTGAGCGTTTGGGGTTGTCAGGCGGGGATGAGGATGCGCGCTCCCTTGATGTCCACATAAGAAATCTGCGAAAAAAGCTGGGAACCGCACTCAATTCCGCAGGTTATTTGGAAACAGTTCGGGGAATAGGTTATAAGATCAATGAATAATTTCCAGAAATTGCTGGAGATTGTTTTCGGTGCATCCAGCTCATCATTGCCTGCCAGCGGGATTCTTTCTTCTCGTTCGCTTTTCTTTCTGGGCATGGCTGGCGTTGTCATCATTTTTTATGAAGTGTACAGGATTCTTTTCAGCAAGCATCGAGGCGGTACCGAATCACTGAAGCTTAAAATTGCCGAGCTTGAAAAAGAACGTGATATTTTGCAGAAACAAATTCAGGACATACAGGAAAACGCGAATCGACGTGCTAATTATATCAGTTCACTCTTCTCGGCAATGGAAGACGGCGTCATCCTTTTCGATACCAATGGCGCAATCATTCTCTTCAATGAAAGCGCACAAAAACTAGCAGATATCGACAGCCAGTGCTTCTTCGACCTTTCAAAACAGAATGAAAATCCTGTCCTACGCGCTGTGACAGGCTCATTTGACACAATAAAAGATGTGTCGAAACACCGTATCGTGAAAGTAAAAAACGGCAAGAGCCTCGATTTGGAAATCGGAATATCACCGGTTTTCAGCAAATACCGGGATGGAAAATCGCTCGGCGTTCTCGCCATACTCAAGGATATTACCGAACGTGAAAAAGTGGAACGCATCAGAAAAGAATTTATTTCCAATGTCTCCCATGAATTCAGAACGCCCCTGACCTTGATTTCCGGCTTTATTGAAACCTTGAAATTATGGGACGATCTCCCAGCTTCCGACAGAAACCGAAGCCTCGAAATACTGGAAATTGAAACCGGCAGATTGTCAAAACTCATCTCAGAACTTCTCCTGCTGTCGGAAATCGAACATCACCTGGACAGCCAAGCCTGCCAGCCAATCGATATTGAAAAATCCATTTTGCAGGCTATCGAAAGCCTCAGCCATATAGCCATTGCAAAGCACCACTCCATCACCCATGAGTTTCGGCTCAGTTATCCGCTGCTGTTCGGCAATGAAAGCTGGTTTTATCACGCCTTCAGAAATGTCCTGGAAAACGCG
>JAJTBL010000003.1 GCA_021286925.1 Spirochaetia bacterium
TCTGGCTGAACTCACCGGCCGCGAATACCATAAAAAGCGGAATCTGGTAAACGGCTTTGTCAGCAATTATGTGTGCGAACAGCGCCCCTTGAAAAAAGACAATGTTCAAGATGCGCTTGCCGTTCTTGAAGAGTGGCGCGAGTCCAAGGGTATTGAAGGGGATTACCGAGCGGCGCGTGAAGGTCTTGAATTTTTTCATGAGCTGGGCATGCGGGGCGCGGTATTTTACATAGAAAACGCGCCGGTAGGCTGGTGTCTCGGCGAGGCTGTCGCAAAAGGGAAAATGTTCGCTATTCATTTCGAGAAAGCCTGCGATCGCTTTAAAGGCATTTACCAATTTATCAATCAGGCTTTTGCGCAATCACTGCCCGGATATTTCAAGCTTATCAACCGTGAACAGGATCTTGGCGAAGAGGGATTGCGGCAAGCCAAGATGACCTACCGTCCTTGTGATTTTGTTCGAAAATATCGCGTTATTCACCCTGATAAAAAGGAGTTCAAACCTCATGATATATCCGAACCAGCCGAATGCGGTCCGGGAACCATGCACCGCTGCGAAGGTTGACCTGCTTACAACGACGGAACACGAAAAAGCTCTGGACTTTCGGTATTCTCTCGCGGCTCTCTGCCAAAATGGCAATGACACTACCGGTGTCACATTGCTTGCCGGGGCAGGTACCCGATGGGTTGCAAGCTTGAAGGCTGCTGGCATGGAAGCCGTATTTCCAGAGGACGCGCCGCGCGGCTTATATCCGGTCGAGAATTTTTTCGGGGGGAGCCTGCATAAGATTCCGCTCGCAGCATACTCAGTGGACGCGGTCAGAGATCTTGGGATGCAGGTCATCGTTATCCGCGGCTGGCAGGCAGAAATCGAAGAGCAGGTGCTGGCGCCGTTGGGGATAGATTCGCGGAAGGTTGCCTTTGTCACTCAGCTTCCCGGCCCGAATGGCAAGGTGGCGGGACATGGCGATGCGATCTGGCAGGCTCAGGAAGCATGGATGCATTCGCGCTTTGTTGTCACCAATTTCGGCGGTGACGCCAATTCGCCAATAACGATCCGCGCGGGCCTGGCTATGATGCAAATGCTGGATGAGGCGGGGATTGAAATCGGCTTGCTGCTGCCGGTGGCAGTGCAGAAAAATCCCGCCTACCCGGTGAAGCTGGATGAATCTGGACTGCCTGTGTCATTCGGGCACAACAAGCTTGGAGGCAGTTCAGCATCGGCGGTAACCGCAGTTCCCCGGCATGAAGACGCTTATGCATATACCAATGTCGGGATTCGAATTTACCGGACAGACTGGCTTTTACGTGCAATTTCAGAGATCAGGTCGAATTTCTGGTCTCCGGATGCCGGTTATGAAATTCCCGGCAATGACCCGGCTGGTCATGAGTTTGCGCTGGATAATGTCGATGCTTGGCTTGCCTCCAACGGCGCGGCGCGGATCGCAGCCATCGCAAATCCTGAGGAACTGACGCCTGCAAAAAGCTTCAGCGATATCGGCACGTTTGAAGCTGCCGTGCGGGAAGTCAGAAGAGAATGGGATATGTTCCTCAGCCTCCAAAAAGCCCTCTGATCCAGGGGCCTGCTATTGCGTTGATAGCTCCCGAGCCGAGGATTGCCCACAAGGCGTTGATTTTGGTAAAAGCTGAAATATAGAAAGCACCCAGCATCAGGATCAGCAAGAGCGGATCCAGCGACACTGGCTTGAGTACCCAGAGCGTCATCAGCATCATGGCAAGGCTTCCGGTTTTCAATGATGAATCCAGTGCGCCTTGATTCAGTTTTACTTTTCCCGCCAGCAGTGTTGTCGCGGTAATTGCCATGACCGGGAAGGCTACAACCGAGAGCGTTGAGAGCATGGCCGCAACAAGGCCGCCATGGCTCCATCCAATCATGGTAGCCGCGTTGAGCGCTATCGGCCCCGGTGTGGATTGGGCAATCGCAATCAGCGCTCTGAAATCATTTTCGCTGATCCATGTTGGCACAACAGCATTTTTAATAATGCCGACCGTTGACCACCCGCCGCCAAACGCTATGATACCAACCTTGAAAAAAGTCCAAACCAGAATCAATGTTTCGTGCATAGGGCCTCGATACCGTAAAGAAGGGCGATTCCGCCCAGCAGAATGGGAAGACTCAGTTTCGGGAAAAGAGCCAGCAATATGGCGAGAATCAGCGTTTCTGCAACGCGCGGTATATTCCAGGATCCTTTTTTTACCGATTTATACACCATGGCCGCAACGAGTCCCGGCACTACTGCGCCAGCTCCAGCAAGAAAACGTTGGACTGCCGGGAGAGAACCATAGGTCCGTATGAGATCGCTGACCAGGATGAGTGCGAGAAATGGCGGGATGAGAATCCCCCAGAAAGCTGCAAAAGCACCCCAGAATCCGCAGAGCCGAATTGATACGAGCATAGCGGTGCTCATTGCAAGGGGACCGGGAAATGCCTGGGCCTTGACGAATATTGAGTAAAAATCATCTTCGTTCATCCAGCCCCTTTTTTCGAGGGCTGAGCCTATGACTGGCACGATCACATAACCGCCGCCGAGGGTTACTGTGGTAATCTGTGCAAACATGAAAAAAAGCCTTATTGGTGTCGGCGGCTGATTATTCTTGGCCATTTTTATCCTCTGCGGCGATTTCCTTCTCTAACTTTTCTTGTGCCGCTGAAGCTAGCATAACAATATCCTTATTTTCAAGACAGCCTTCGAGCCAGGAAAAGGACCCCGACTCAAGCCAATATATTCCGGTCTTGATTGCTTTATCTGCGGCGATTTTTTGCATCGCCACCTGATACAGGGCAAGTTGGATGGCATAGACTTGCGGTTTTTCCTCCTGGCCGGTTTTAAAATCGAGAATGACCACTGCATCGCTGGATTCAATCACCAGATCCATGCGACCTTCTATGATAAAATCGCCTGATTTTAATAGAAACGGTTTTTCGCTTTCAATTTCCGCATTGGCAAGCGAGCCTTTCCAGATTGTGGTCGCAAAGAAGGCTTCCGCGAGCGCGGCGCCATAGGCGATAGCCTTGTGAAGCTGATCGGCTTGTAAGGCTTCTCTGATTGGCATGGAAGGAATGAAATCTTTCAGGGAGCCATTTCTGGTGACTGCCCAGGCCAGGATTTCATGGCAGAGCGTGCCGAAGATGTCGGCCTTGATGGTTATGGCCTGAGCGGAAACCGCCATGCTTCCTGGTTGGTGCTGAAAGTGCAAAACTGATGGAATCGGATGATTCAAAAAAAATCCGTTCAATTCCGATACCGTATAACGCTGTTTTCTAAACTGCTGCAATATTGCTTCTGATTCTGCGCGGCTGTATTCTGCGTTATACGCTTTCAGAAAAGCCTCGGTATCCGGTTTTGTTAAATTAGCAGGCTGTATCCATATTTCGGAGCGGCGAGCGATGCTGAAGGTGCCTCTTCTGCCCGGTGCAAAATACTGGTTCAGATAATTATAGAAAGAATCTGATGCATTTCTGCCGGGCTTCCTGCCAAAGAAAATCAAATGATCTTCAGCACGCGTGCACGCGACATATAAAAGCCGGATAACTTCTGCGCTCATCTCTTCCTTTTCCTGATTTTTTGCCAGACTCATGAGCAGGTTGGTTGTTTTGGACTCCGGATCTTCGGGATTTTTGAGGCCGAGCGCGATACCATATGGTGTCTTTCCCCAGATCCTAGCCCTGCTGCCGCCGTTCTGATGATGGACAAAGGGCACAATCACGATAGGAAATTCAAGTCCCTTGGCTTTATGGATGGTCATGATGCGAACCCCTGGAGCGGTATCTCTGGGAACATCGCCAGGTTCGAATTTGAGGTCGCTGTTTTTGATGTATTGTCCGAGTTCATCAACAAAATCAGAAAGGCTGCCATGCTGTGCTTCAAGGGAAGCGGCGAGGCTGAAAATGAAGTCGTAATGTTCCAGGAATACACGTGAATCCGGATGTGAAAGAAAATCAAGGCGGAGTCCTGAATAATTCCAGACAAAGTGCAGAGTTTTAGTAATACCGGCATCTCTCGCTTCCAGAGCCAGTTTTGCATAAAATGCTTTGCCTCTTGCTATCATGCCTCGGTCATAGTCATCGAGCGAGAGCGTCTCTGGGATTTCTTCAAATCCTCTGGCTTGCGCCATGATCCTTGCAAAACCTGCATCTGAAATTCTGCACAGCGGTGAGCGAAGCACAGCCGCGAACGCCGACTGGTTCGTGGGTTCAAGTAAAAGCAGCAGAATATTGTAAATATCATTTGCGATAGATTCTTTGAAAAGGTCTCGCGGCTGATCAAGGATAAATGGAATTGAAAAATGACGCAGATACCGCTCTAGCAAATGCTGAGGGCTGGTTTTGCGAAGAAGAATCGCGAAATCGGCAGGAGAAGCTTTCCGGGAATTCCCATCGCGGTCTGACACATCCAGAACACCGATATTGTCCCTGATGAATTTTGCGACCGCCAGCGCTTCGCTTTCATCGGCTGAAAGGAATTCTGAATCAGGACGGCTCTCGACAATGCTGTCATTGCCGGCTGAGTTATCGTCATCGCCAGCTGCATCCTCGGAATTTTCTGCAAGCTCATAGAATTTCAGAAGGGAGGAGAAGGGGCGGTTCTGCCGTTCTGAATTGCCTACGGCCATTGTTTCATAATGGGCGTAAAAATCTTTGTCATCACCTGCGGTCCCGCTGTTCATGATCGAAGTGAAAAACTCATTGAAAAACGTAATGAGCGAAGCGGAACTACGATAATTGGCTCCGAGAACAAGGCTCGTTGTTTTACCGCCAGCTTCCAACGCCAGCCCTTCCCCCTGCGCCAGTTCCCGTGAGAGTTTTTTGAAGACTGAAACGTCGGCGCCTCTGAATCGATAGATGGATTGTTTTTCATCGCCGACAAAGAAGAGTTTGTCGGTTTCGATTTCCAATGCTGTCGGAATTCGGTCGAGCATCAGCGCCTGTTTTTCAGCGAGCAGGTAGAGCAGTGATTTCTGAAGCTCGTTGTTGTCCTGAAATTCATCGATCATGATGCGTTGGATAGATAGCTTCAACTCCTGTCGAATATCCGTGCGCCTCAACAAAGTGTCGACAGCACATAATCCCAAGTCCTTAAAATCCATGATGTCAGCGAGGCGCTTCTGTTCGGCTAGCTGAAGGGCAAATGCATCCAGGCACTTTAACATTTCGGAATAGAGGGGAAGCGAGTCAAGCAAATCCTTAACCTGCGGGAAATCTCTTGCGCACTGCCGGAGCTCCTTGGCATTTTCCTTGATACAGCCTTCCAAAGCATCCTTGCCATATTTTTTTAAGCCGAGCTGGCTTGCCGTGTTGATAAAAGGCTCCAGGCGATGAAGATGTTCCCTGATTGTGCGGATTGATTCATCGGGAAATTGCCGCGCTGCATTGATCGCCATGAGGCAGTCGTCATGCGGTGCAGCGAGTTCCAAACTTATCGATCTGATGGATTCACACAGCGAACACATCTTCTGAATCTGGCTTTCAGCATATTCATTTGTGAATTGCTGTATAGCAGGTTCCATCGCTGAAAATTCCTGCTTCAGCAGATTGACGGGGCTGACAAGCGCCGTTCCGATTGAAGCGAAAAAATCGTTGACCACAGCATCCATCTGGTGGCTTTGCAGGAATTCATCAATTGCTGGTTCAGCCCGATTGGCCATGACAAATTGATAGGCTGTCTTTTCAGCTATTTTCGCGGCGCTCACATCATCGACAGCAAATTCAGGACTGTATCCATAGTCGGGGGCAGCCTTTCGCACGATTGATGAACAAAATGAATCGAGGGTTGTGATTTTTGCCTGCGAAAAAATCGCTAGCTGGCTCCGCGCGAAAGGGTCTTCGGATTCAGCAAGCTTTTTGTAAATTCTTTCATACATTTCTGCCGCAGCTTTTCTGGTAAAGGTTAAAGCCAGGATGTCCGTGACGGGAATTCGATGGGTGAGTACCAGATGCAGGTATCGCTCCGCGAGAACTGTCGTTTTCCCCGCGCCTGCGCCGGCTGTCACGACACAATTGCCATCCGCTGTCACAGCTTTTATCTGCCATGAGTCAAGCTCTTTCATCAGTGCCGCTCCGAAGCATAATTTGCCCTGCAGATGGGGCGATACTCGCAGTTCGAGCATGCAAGTGTAAAAGGAGAGGTGTCCATGATTTTCCCGCTCCATATCTCCTTCGATGCTTTTTCAAGCATTCCTCGCAGAGCTTCGATTTCCTTGCAATAACCTGGCACATCGGCTGCGACAGCCTTGCTCTCAGATCCCAGAACCGCCTGTTTTTTCGCATTTTCAAGCGAGTAATAAAATGCGGACACAACCGAAAATCCCGCTTCTGTCAGCAGAAGGATATAGCCGGGAATCTGCAATTCCGCGAGCTGACCGGTTTTTTCATCCAGCATGAGGTTTTTTTTCAAAGGAATATTTTTTTTCTTGTAGTCTATCAGGATACACGCGGAGTCGGATCCTTCCCTTCTGAACATGAGGCGGTCAGTCCGGCCGTTGAAAATCAGGTTCAGCTTTTCAAAATGTTTTTCAAAGCTTTTTTCAAATTCGCCAACAGTCCATCCGGCTTCCTGAAGTTCAGCTTCAAGATCCAGATATGTCGTCAGCCGGCTTTTCATCTTTTTCATGTTGGCTTCGAGAGAAGGCCTTGTGCCATGACCTGATTTGCGCGTTTGATAGTCGATGCTCTGTTGCACTGTGCTGCTGATCAGGTCTGCATACCGCTGTACCGTCTCTTTTCTGAGAACAGGCTGTTCTTCGCTGATTTTCAAGACGATGGTTCTGATGCTGTCGTGCAAGATAGAGCCTATCATCAAAGGCTCTGATGGAATCCGGTTTTGCAGTCCGACAACGTGAGCAAGAAACCATCGGAAGGGACAGGCTGCATAATCGCCTAACGCTCCAGGGCTGATTTTTATTGACGAGCCGTGCAGAGCAGGGGCAATGCAGTCTGAAACATTGTCCGCTGTGATGAATAGTCGGCTCTCTGCTTTGCGTTGCGCAAAAAGGGGCGGAGGCAAGGATGTGGCAACCTGCCTGGAATCGAAGATTCCCAACGCTGAACATTGCTGGTCAATGGTCAATGGATGGAGTCTCTCTGGTGTATTTTCAATCCACGCTTGCTTTTCGCATGCATGAAGTGAATGCTCGCTGAGCATATCCTCTTCATCGATAAAAATGGTTTGCATATGCTCTGCCGAAAACCAGGGGTGCGGGACGCAAAAACCTGCCAGCGAAACATCGGCAAAACAATAAATCGCGTTCACACAATCAAAGGACCGCAGAATATGACTTTCATAGCTTGCGTCATCAGGAAGCAGTTTTTTCAATTGCTCAGGAAAGCTGGGATATTTTTGCGCCGCATCCACAGCATCCTGCGAAGTCTCCAGGACAAAATGAACCTGAGCAGCGTTCAATAGCCCCGAGTGGTAAGGATAAACGGAAACAGCGCTATCGCTTGAATGAGGCGCATACTGAACAGTATCAAGAAAGGCTCGGAAAAGCTGGAAGGGATTCTCTCCCAGGTTCGTGTCTTTCAGCGATTGCGCCGTTCGCTCAAGCGAAACGAGTTCTTCAAATATTCTTGCAAGCAGGTTTTCCGACGGCTCCGGGATTGCGCTGTCATCGATAAAAGTCAATCTGAAATCGAATAACGCTTCACGCAGTGATTGAAAACTCGACGCGGCTGCGACAGCGCTCAGCTTTTTCTGAAGCAAAAGATAAAAATTAAACAAAGCTTCTTTTTCTTCAAACCGGGCATCGGAAAATGTCATGCTCCAAATCCGGCTCATGTACTTTTTCCCAGCGCTCTTTCGAGGAATGGAAAACAATCGGGCAAAGTCCATGAGCTTTTTAAATAACTCGGCTTGTTTCCATGCAAAGAAAGTCTGCCGTGCCAGCGCTTCAAGCGATTCCAGCGATAAATCATCATCGATAGCTGCCGAGATTAGGCTGAGAAGAATTCCGAACGGAGAGGACGACAGCTTTTCTCCAGCTCTGAAACTGAGTTCGACATTATACTCGCGAGAAAATGCTGCCAGGTATGCTTTCATATCGGGCTTGAGCGATGGAACGCTTATGGCAAAATCGCTCGGGCTTTTCCCGGAGTTCAGCATTTTGCGTATATTCGCGAATACCCAGCGCACTTCGGTTCTGAAGTTTTCAAAACGGCAGAGCTTCTGTTCCCGGTTCGGCTCAATCGGAATTTCATCGAAAAATTCGGTACAGCCAGATTTTTCAAGCGCTTCGCGATACCGGAAAAATTCCGTGTATGCCGCCGCGCCGAATAGCATGAATTTTTTCTGTTCAGGAAACTGCAATGATAAACTGGTTTCCTCAAAAAGATTGTTTCTAGCAAGGAAATTTCGATATTTTTCCGCAAGCGCGATAAAATCCGAGATTTCCGCGTTATGCGATTCTGAAGGGATCTCTCGGCGGACAAGGCCTGCGATAAAATCGAGATGGCTCGCGATAGATGCCAGCCAGGCTGGATACCGCGCCGGCGGGGCAAGGCTCGGTTTTACAAGGACGCGCAGAAAAGGATTTTCGGCATTTTCCTTCAATACACTGCAGGCCCACAGATACCTTGTATAAGGATCGGCGGGGCGGGCAGCATCATCCCGCGGTCTCTCACGCACCAGTGCGAGGAACCGGTCCCAGCTTAAAAACCGGCCAGGTTCCAGTGCTTCCACATCGGGATGCTTAAAAACAGCCTGCGCCCATGAATCTGCGGCAATCTGGCTGGGAAAAACAAAACAATACCGCCTGTCCCCGATATATTGTGCAATTGTTTTCGCAAGCGGAGCGTCAAGAACAGGCCGGCACTGAATCACCTTATTCATTCATGTCCATTCTCTGCGCACTGAGCAAGGAAACCAGGGCTCGAAGCTGATAACCGCTCTGTAAAACCGCTTTGCGTATCAGATCGCGGGTTTCTGCCGCTTTAAAAACGTGCGGGGCTAAAGCTGCGAGTTTCTCGATCGGGTCTATTTTTTCTGCCATCCTGGTGCCCAGAACCTCTTCCAGCAAGGTCAATGCAGGACCGATCAACAGCAAGGCTTCCATCCTTTCCTGAATGAAATATTCAATGCCTTGCCATTCATTGACACCAAGCGCCTTGCGCGCGATTTCATCATCTCCCGCCCACTGCAAAAGTTCGAAAGCCCGTTCCATGGGATTTGAAGTCAGCAGGTGCGGCATGTCGTGCGCTTCTGGCTGAGGAGCGTTCCAAACCGGCAATGGCCGTGTCATGAAAGCCTGCACTAAAAGTCCCAAATCAAAGACACTGAGCGCGGAAATTCCGTCATCAAGCGGCTTTTCGCTCTGTGACTCCGCCTGTTTTTCAGCGGCTTCCAGCATTTTCTTATTAATCAGGTATTTTTCGAGCAGGAATCGAAGCTCTTCGGTTCTGTTGCCCTCGCGCTCCAGTCTTGAAAGGGCAAGAATGAACACAGCATATGAAAGCGCCATGCGGCCCTTCAATGTTTTTGCCGTGCGGGAAAATTCGGCCGCAAGATCAAGAATCTGCTTATTCTCCGGGACTTCAATGGCAGCGCCTGCCATCGAGCCCAGGAATTTCAATCCTGCTTTCAGTGTTCTCACGCATGAACCCACAGCATCAATCAAGGGGTCAGGGCCGCCTTCCTCGAGAATAATTTCAGCGAGGCGCGCAAAATACATTTCAGAGATTTCAGCGATCGAGCCAATTTCTTTTTCGAGCGCTTCATTCGATATTTTTTTAGAGGTCAAGAGGCAGAAATCGATGATCGCGCCAATAGTTTTTTCAAGGCTATGGTACAGCTCGGGATGCGAAGCCTCTTCAAGAGCGTCTTCAAAATCTGTGACACCCTGGCCGTGCAAGTTTTCCCAGAGGCGATTATAACTGCCGTCAAAATCATGGACACGGGTAAAATCGGTGAAAACCAGCGATTGATACCCTTCCAGATTGACATGCCAGCCATGCGCATGAATATCGGCGGTTTTAAAAATGTAATACAGATTTGAGCGCATTTCGCGGGCAATGACAAAATTCCCCGGAGCAGGATCCAGCGCCAGTGCCTCAGACAGCGCGACAATTCGCTTGCGCTTTCCGCTGCCGTCCTTTTCGGCATAGGGGCAGGATATCGAGATAGTGCCGGATGTCCGTTCCCAGTAATTGTTGTAGAAAACCAGCGCCCGTTCTTCGCCTCGGCCGTTCGTATAGGCAAAGACATTTTCGTCTACCTTGTGGTGTTCCTTCACAAAATCGAAAAGATAAAAGTTGTCCACTTCGGCAAACAGCTTGCGCATTCTGAAAAGCGGGAAAATTTCGCGTTCATGCCGTCCGATCAGCACCGGATCGGGCTTTTCATCTTTGTAGGAACGCTTGTATTCCATGCCGTATTTTTCGGAAAAACCCTCAATCTGGCCATGGCCGATCATCGGCAGACCCGGCATGGTGGCCATCAGGGTGCAGACGCCGAAATATTTATCACCCGAGCCGAATTGCGCAATCGCGGTTTCTTCATCCGGATTGCTCATGAAATTGACAAAGCGCTTCAAGATCTGCTTGTCGAATTCCTGCGTATTCTTGATGGTAAGGCGGTACATCGAGTTGCTTTCGGTTTTGAGCATATTCATGAAGGCCGAATTGTACACGCGATGCATGCCGAGGGTTCTGACAAAGTAGCCTTCCATCATCCAGAACGCCTCAGCGAGAAGGAGAGTGTCCGGCACTCTGACAGCGCATTCATCGACAACTTCACGCCAGAATTCGTTCGGATGCGCTTTGTCGAAGGCCTCATCGCTCATCGAATATTCTGCGCGGGACGGAATCGCGCCGCCGCTTCCGGGGGCAGGGTACCACAGCCTTCGGATATGCTGGCGCGCCAGCACCATGGCGGCATCGAAGCGGATTATGTTGAAATGCTGTGCGACATGGATGATCCGTTCCTTGACCGCCTCCCGCGCTTCCGGGTTGAGAAAATCGATCTGCGCGGTATCATTCCAGGCCATCCCGGTTCCGTCATTGCCATGGTAGATATATCGAACCTGGCCGGTCCGCCGATCAAGGCGTTTGAAAACAACGGCAGCGTCGCTTCTCGAATAATAATGATCCTCAAGCCAGATGCCGATAGAGGGGTCGCCTGAGAGATCGGGACCGTTGAAGGTGTAGGAAGGGAAGGGGCAACGGTCGGTGCCGATAAAAAGATCCGGCCGGCTGCGGACCCACGCTGAGTCGATGCCTGTGTGGTTGGGAACCATATCTGCGGCGAGCCGGATTCCCCGCCACATGCATCGGCCGCGGAAAACATCCAGCGCTTCCCAGCCGCCCAACTCCGGCGCGATTTCATAATCGAAAAGCGAGTAGGCGGAAGCCGCGGCGTCAGGATTTCCGCAGAGCTGTTTGATTTTTTCGCTCGCAGGGCTTCTCTGCCAGATTCCGATAAGCCACAAGCCGTTGATCCCTCGCTCGGCGAGCAAATCCAATTCCTGATCCGGAATTTCATCCAGCCTGGTGATCGGTGTGCCGTATTGGACTGAAAGCTGGTGAAGCCAAACAAGCGCGTTTTTCGCGATCATGACCAGCGAAGGCATCCAGTCCTGGTCTGAAGAGAATTTCTCATATTCATGGCGTTGGAATGTATATTGGTACGGTTTGATGGGACCGGGTCCGGGCGGGAACCTGGGCATCTCTTCTTCCTGAATCAAGTCGAGCGTTTTTAAAACCTTGTCCGTGATTTCCTGGAAGGTCGCTCCCCAATTGTCCCGAATCCACAAAAGCTGTTTTTCAACCGAGTCAGGCGCCATCCTGGCAGGAAGCCGCAAAAGCTCGAGGATTGGCATCGCGGTGCCAGCCGGACCAAAACCGGGCAATTTCAGCTGGACTTTTTCAAGGACTTGAAATACCGTGCTGTATTTTGTTTTTGCGCTCAGCGTGCCAGAAACAGCGCCGGTGTCTCGAAGCCCGTCATCATAGAGGAATTTGAATGTTTTAAACGCGGGATTTTCGTTGGCGAGCTTGAGCAGGATAAGTTCTTCAAGCGCTAGCTCACGATTGGAAACTTTTTTCTGCGGATTACCGGACGGCGGCACAATGCCAGTCTGATCCCTGCTGGTTGCGCCGGCGAGATAGTCTTCCGGATCTGTCAAGCCCTGATAGACATCCCGCGGCGGAAACTGTGCGCAGAATTCATTCAGCAGCTTGTCCAACTCGTCCTTTCCAATCGCTTCCTGAATTGCGGACTCGAACTTTTTCATCACTTCAGGCGCAGCATTTTCGCGATAAAGCAGGAAAATAATGTGAAGGATTTCGTCAATCAGAGCCATCGCGTTCAGTTTTCCTGCCGTAATGTCTTTCGCATCCCAGCCTTCCATGAGGCTGAGCGAACGGATTTTATCTGCCATCACGCGGGATGAATAAAAATCGGGCAGGATAAGATTTCCGGTCGATGCGAAGAGTGACGAAGAGACAGCCAATCTGGATCGAATCCTGGCATGGATATGGAACTCCATGACCCTGTCACCGATCCTGATTCCGGACAGACCAAATGCAGAAAGGCCGCAGGCCAGCATTTTTTGTTTTCCTTGCTTCATGCCAGTACTATATGCTTCTCTTGGATTCGGGGCAAGGTTTATTCCGCAATTGGAGCTACCCAAAACCAGGAAAAGCTGGTATCATTACATAACAACAATGGAGGTAAAAGTGTCAATTTCGGTTGAACATGATAAGCGCAAAGAAGAGATTCTTGATAAGGCGCTCGATGTATTTGTCATTGAAGGATACAAAGATACCACGTTCCAGAAAATCGCCGAACGCTGCGGAATAACTCGCACCATACTCTATATCTATTTCAACAATAAAAAAGAAATCTTCGCCTCCTGCATCAAGCGGTTTATGAACAAGCTGGAGCATGAAATCCTCCTGATCGCGGAAGCACAGGACCGAACCAGCGCCGAAAAGCTCGTCGCTATCGGAGAAATGGTGGTTGAGATTTGCGAAAAGGAATCACGGCTTCTGTCGGTTGTGCTGGACTATCTGCTCAAGCTGAAAACAGCCGGCGGAGATCCCGATGAGCGGGTTCGGCGGAGAACCATCCGGATGCGGCATATTCTTTCATATATTATTATTGAAGGCAAGAAAAAAGGCGAATTCTCGCGGGATATTTCCGTCAAGGCGACATCTGAACTTTTCTATGCGCTGATTGAAGCTGCCGTGTTCCGGGTTACCGTCCGGGGGAAGGCAACCATGGACCTTGCGGAACCTCTGAAACTTCTGGCCAGCACCTTGTCCGATAAGAAGAGCTGAAAGCGCTGAAGGTCCAGCTCAGTTCACTCAGCTTTCTCCTGGTTTGTCGTGAGCAAGCCAAATTTTATACGGTTAATCAGCGAACTGCTGGCGACAACCTTGGCAGTGAACAGGCTGGCAATGTTTTTCTCATAGGTCAGAATTCTGGAAATATAATCGAGGGTCGTGACCGGCGCTCCCTTTTGGGTGACTCTGGTCCTCCCCGCATTATACATGGCAAGCGCGGAAATCTCGTTTCCGGAAAGGTCCAGGACGTGCTTGAAATATTTGATGCCTTCTTTGGCGTTTATTTCCGGATTGAAAGCATCGCTATCCTTCAATTCTGGAAATGTGTTGGAGTTGAGCTGGAAAAGTCCTCTATCTTTACTGCCCTGATTGATATTGAGCGCTTTTGGATTGAATCTGCTTTCTTCATAGGCTATGGCGAAAGCGAGGCTCGCGGGGACTTCGTGTTTGACTGCGTTATCCAGAATTGCGGCTGCGACCGCCTTGTCATTTGTCAGGCTGGTAAAAAAATCCAGAACGCTGTTTTTTGTCTGACTGTTTTTGTAGAACTTTGCGATGAAGTCATTCGCTGGTTTTTCTTCAAGACTGATCGGCAATTTTTTTGTATCGGAAACCAAGGACAGTATTTCGCTGTCCAGACTTAAATTGGTGCTTGCAGGCCTGCTGCAGGATGCGGTGAACGCTGCACTGAGCGCCAGCAAAGCGACGCATAAAAACACAGCTCCTTTGGCTCGCAATGGTCTATATGGTACCATCCTCAATAAAAACTCCTTCAAAAATTGAAAAAAATATTTCCCCTTTCCCTGGATACCATTGTAAGGATTGTGGTGAATTGGTCAAGTATCTCGTAAAATAGGTCTTAATTATTTGTATAATATATAAATGCAATTTTTATGAATTTTTTCTGTCTGCAGGCGGACAGCAATCGGAGCTGTTTTAAGGGACAGCTTTGTCTCTTCCGGGCGCTTGTCTTTCTCCTATTTTCACCGGTACATGGCTTGCCTTGCACCAGCTTTTCCACCTTAACAAAATCCGCTTTTTGCCCCATAATACAACTCATGGATACAACAGCAATTCGAGTTATTGTCACTGGCGGCACTTTTGACAAGCATTATGATGAAATCAAAGGGGAGCTGACCTTCAAGGACAGCCATGTTCCTGAAATCTTAAAGCGGGCGCGAGTGACGGTGCCTGTTCAAGTCGAATTGAACCAGCTTATCGACAGTCTAAACATGCAAGATCAGAATCGTCTTTCTGTTCTCGAAGCCTGCAAGAAAGCCGAAGAAACGAAAATCGTCATTACCCACGGCACCGATACCATGACCATGACGGCAACCTTACTCGGGCAGGCTCATCTGGATAAGGTGATTGTATTGACAGGCGCTATGGTTCCGTATCGTGTTCTCGATTCCGACGCTCTGTTCAATTTCGGTGCCGCGTTCAGCGCTGTCCAGCTTCTGCCGAATGGGGTATACATTGTCATGAACGGCAGGATTTTCTCATGGAACGATGTCAGGAAAAACAAGGCAAAGGGGCTTTTCCAGACACTTTCTGAGGAATAAATCCTGAATGCCGCGAAAAAAAAGCGAATTACGGCGGACCGTCATCCTCGAGACAGCCAAGCGTTTGTTTTCCGCAGAAGGTTTTGAGCGCACGTCGATGAGCCTGCTGGCCAAGTCTATGCAGGTTCCCGTCGGTTCCGTGTATACCTATTTTCCCTCAAAGGATGCTCTGCTGTCAGCGATTGTCGAGGAAGGCTGGAGCCAATTCATCGATATGGTGGAATCCGGTTTTACCCGGGTGAATGAACAGATTCATGACAAAGCTGAACGGCCGCTTCAGAAAATCTCATTTCTTGTTTCAGTCCTTCTGCCGGAACTTTTCCGGGACGCAGACCTCATCGCCATCTTGCTTTCTGAAAGCGGTAAGCCGCATCACCTGGATGAAAAACTTTCATATTTATCCACTCTTATTGCCGGTGTCCTGGACGAATTTCAGGCTGCCGAATCGGGCAGGGGTGACCTGGATTCGGCTTCAATCAGAACTGGCTTGTCGGTCATGTTGCTGGGGAGCCTGGAAACCGTCCGCCTCAATCATCAGACCGGCCTTGCCATCGATCAAAACGAAATCATCAGATTCCTCGTCGCTTCAGTTGAGCATGTCCTCGGATGCCGGCTTCCCGCTCCTTCGATTTCCTTTTAAAATTCGGGCTCATTTTCACAAGCCAGGCTTTTACAAGCGGCGCAGCAAGAAATGCGAGCGGCGCGAGCAGCCGTTTTTCCCACCGCACTTCTTCATAATAATCTTCAAGTGTTTTTCTTCTGAATTGCAGCATCGAATCTGCTTCATCCGAGTCGGCATACCATCCGCAATGAAAACTGTCCTTGGCGAAGAGTTCATCGGAGAGAAAATCCGAATTTCCCAGGCCGAAATACCTGAACATTCGATCCAGATAGGCTCTGAAGCTGGTTCTGCAGGCTGCTCCGCCGCCGATATTGAAAACCTGCCCCCCGATGCCTGGCAGGACTGCGGCATTGGCAAAGGCTCTCCCCGCATCTTCGGTATGGATTATTTCGATTCGAGTTTCGGGAGGCATGGCAAACAGCAATGGATCGAACGGCAGCCACTGTGCCCAGGCGACATAAGAAAGCCGCAGGATGACATATTCAAAACCCGATTGCGAAAGCAGCTGCTCGCATGCTGCCTTGGTCTGGCTGTAGACGTCAGAGGGGCGCAGGGGATCTTCTTTCTTGATCCAGAAGTCTTTGAGGCGGTCACCGTAGGTGGCGATGCTCGAAGCGAAAACAATGCGAGGGCGCAGATTGTTTTTTACGCAGACTGCAAGAATGTTTTGCAGGCCGCCGATATTGATGCTCCTGGTTTTAGCTTCATTGCGCTCTGAAGCGGGCGGAATGAGCGCCGCCAGGTGTATGATGGCGTCTGGACCGCCTTCAAAGGCAAGAAGTGCCCGCTCGACATCCTGCAATGATCTGACATCTCCGGTCATGAGACGGCATCCGCGCCAACGGGTCTTAATAAGATTATGCAATCCAGCCTTTGCGTTTTTCAGTGCGCTCGGGCTTTCGAAAATGACTGTTTCATGTCCCGCTCTGACACACGCATTCACCGTGCTTCTTCCGACATTTCCAAAACCGCCGGTAATTAGGATTTTCATCGCATGCGCCTCCGCCATTCTTCAATGGTAAGTATATAATAAATGAACAATCATTCAACTAAAAAGTATCAATTTTCGAGGTTTTTCGGAAAATAGAAAAGCCCGAGAAGCTGCCTGGCTTGGAGCGCTTATGAAGCTCTTATTGACGCTCCAGCAATTCCTATCGTACACTTCCGGCCATGATTACGATTCATGAACTGCGAAAGAAATATATCGAATTCTTCAAATCAAAAGGACACGCGGAAATAAGCGGCAAGTCCCTCATCCCGGAAAATGATCCGACAGTTCTCTTTACCACTGCCGGCATGCATCCGCTGGTTCCCTATCTGCTGGGCGAGCCGCACCCGGCTGGGAAACGCCTGACTGACTACCAGAAATGCATACGCACCGGGGATATTGAAGCTGTCGGCGATCCGAGCCACCTGACTTTTTTTGAGATGCTCGGCAACTGGTCGCTCAGGGACTATTTTAAAAAGGAAGCTATCAGCTGGTCTTTCGAATTCCTGAAACTTTCCGTGACAGTTTTTGCCGGCGAAGACGGGATACCCCGCGATACCGATTCCGCGGAAATCTGGAAGTCACTCGGTATTCCCGAAGAACGCATTTACTTTTTACCGAGAGAAGACAACTGGTGGGGCCCGGCGGGAGAAACCGGTCCATGCGGTCCCGACACCGAAATGTTTGTTGATACGGGCAAACCCGCCTGCGGTCCCGACTGCAAGCCCGGCTGTCATTGCGGGAAATATTTCGAAGTGTGGAATGATGTCTTCATGCAGTACAACAAGAACGCTGAAGGCAAGTATATTCCCCTCGCGGCCCCCTGCGTCGATACCGGCATGGGCATTGAACGCACGGTCGCGATGCTGCAGGGCAAAAAATCGGTATATGAAACCGAAGCGTTTACGCCGATTCTCGCGGTGCTGGAAGACATTTCGGGCAAGAAATATGGAGCGGAAGGCAATGATCCGGAAACAGACCGAAGCTTCAGGATCATCGCTGATCATGTGCGCACCGCTACCTTCATCCTTGGGGATCCGAAAGCGGTTTTACCCTCAAATATCGGGGCTGGCTATGTGCTGAGGCGAATTATCAGGCGAGCGGTCCGCCATGGCAGAAAGCTGGGCATCGAGGGGCCGTTCCTCTCAAAACCCGCACAGGTTGTGATTGAAAATTATGGAGCGCCTTATCCGGAACTGGTTGAAAACCGCCAGCGGATTGTCGATGAGCTGAAAGCCGAGGAAGAGAAATTTCTGGAAACCCTGCAAAAGGGTGAGCATGAATTTGAAAAAATGCTGCCCAATCTGCTGAAGAATCCCCAAAAAATCATGTCTGGGCGCCTGGCGTTCAAACTGTATGACACCTATGGTTTCCCCATCGAAATAACCGAAGAGCTGGCTGCGGAAAATGGGCTCAGCATCAATCGCCAGGAGTTCGATGAAGCCTACAAAAAACATCAGGAGCTTTCCCGTGCTGGCAGTGAACAGGTGTTCAAAGGCGGACTCGCTGATCATTCAGAAATCGCAACCCGATACCACACGGCGACCCATCTTCTGCACAAAGCGCTGAGAATGGTCCTGGGCGATCATGTTGCGCAGAAGGGCAGCAATATCACGGCTGAACGCATGCGATTCGACTTTTCCCATCCGGCGCCGATGACGAAGGAAGAACTGGAAAAAGTACAGGCAATCGTCAATGAGCAGATACAGCGTGATCTGCCGGTCAGCATGGCCATGATGGGACTCGATGAAGCGAAAGCCTCAGGCGCCATCGCGCTTTTTGGCGAAAAATATGAGCAGGTTGTCAAAGTATATACAATCGGCGATTTTTCCAAAGAAGTGTGCGGCGGTCCCCATGTCCAGCATACGGGAGAGCTGGGGAAGTTCCGCATTCAGAAGGAACAATCCTCAAGCGCCGGCGTCAGACGAATTTACGCTGTACTGGAATAATCCAAAATAATGGAAGGGTTTTCAAAATGCTGCTGCAGTTTGAAAGCCCTGGCTGCCGATTACAGGACACTTTTCTTCCGAAGGCCCTGGAAGGCTATATCGTTGTCCTCTCGGACAATACGCAGTATCCACGGGCCTTCTGTTTTTTCCTGCTCCCACCATATCTGCCGGATGAATTCCTCAAAGCCCTCGGAAGGATCGGAGAAATCATTTTTTCGCCACTGGCTAAAGAGGTAGTCTCCAGCTTTGACGGTCATCAGCGATGCTTGGTCAAAAGCCTGCGCCGGTTCTGTTTTCAAGCCTGCAAAAAGGGCTTCAGGCCAGGGTTTTTGTATGCGGGGACCGCTGTTAGGATCATCGATAATGAGCTTGGCGTCATCAAACAGCCAGATGATTTCTTCACCAGGTATGGAAGCGAAGTCATGGGGAGAGCGCGCAACATTTCCCGCGCCGAGAAAAGTCTGATATTCGAGCGCTTTATGAAGGTGGAGGGTATACAGGGTTATTGACCGCATAGTTCGATAGTGCCTGAAGAGCGGAGCATTCATCAAGTACCCCGGTTATGTGCAATGCATGATTCCTTTTCGCGAATACTGGAAAAAGACCCGGATAGGTGATAGGCTGTTAAATGGTATGAGTCTGCTCGAACACATTCATGATCCTCAGGATCTTAAAAATCTCAAGGAACGCGAGCTCAGAATTCTCGCCGAAGAAATTCGTGCAAAAATACTGAAGACGGTCAGGAAAAACGGAGGACATCTATCCTCAAATCTTGGAGTCATCGAGCTCACCATTGCGTTGCATCGAGTTTTCGACTCACCGAAGGATGCCATAGTCTGGGATGTCGGGCATCAGAGCTATGCACACAAACTTTTAACGGGCAGAGCCAAAGCCTTCCGTTCGATTCGGAAAAAGGGCGGACTTTCCGGTTTTCCGAAACGAAGCGAAAGCATTCATGACATATTCGACACAGGACATTCATCAACGTCGCTTTCATCGGCGCTGGGATTGCTTGAAGCCCGCAGCCGGCTAGGCCAGGAAGGTCATGTCATAGCGGTCATTGGAGATGGAGCGCTGACGGCGGGCATGGCATATGAAGCACTTGGAAACATCAGCCAGCTTGGACTGCCGCTCATCATAATTCTGAATGACAACAAGATGTCCATATCGCGGAATGTCGGTGCGGTGTCCCGCTATCTTTCCAGACTGTCAGCCAGCGTCCGATATCAGTCGTTCAGATCGGCTATCGATTCACTGCTCCTTAAAGTGCCGCATGCCGGCCCCCGGCTCCTCAGCCTTATTATAAGAGGCAAGCGCGCTGTCAAAGCGATTTTTTTCAAGGAAAATCTGTTTGCGGATTTCGGGCTTGAATATGTAGGGCCTATTGACGGCCACAATATTCCTGTGCTGCTGCAGGTGCTTGAAGAAGTAAAACAGATTGATCGTCCGGTTGTCGTTCATGTCGTGACTACAAAGGGCAAGGGCGATGAAAAGGCTGAGGATGACCCCGAGCAATTCCATGGTATTGCGCCGGCTTGCCCCGATGAATCAGAAGGAAACCCTCGTACAAAACCGAGCCGCACGGTAACCTTCACTGAGATTTTTGGATCGGAGATCGCAGCTTTAGCAGTCCAAGAACCGAGATTGTCAGCGGTAACCGCTGCCATGGCGAAGGGGACAGGGCTTTCAGTCATGAAAAAGCTGTATCCTTCAAGAGTCTATGACGTCGGGATCGCGGAGCAGCATGCAGTAACCTTTGCGGCGGGGCTTGCGAGGGGCGGTTTGAAACCGGTCGTGGCCATATATTCGACCTTCCTTCAGCGTGCGGTGGATCAGGTTTTTCAGGATGTGGCCCTTGCTGATTTGCCGGTCATTTTCGCGGTGGACCGGGCTGGGGCTGTTGGCGATGACGGGGAAACGCATCAGGGGCTTTATGACATCGCCATTTTCAAATCGATGCCGAATCTGATTCTGCTTGCGCCGTCGAGCGCGGGTGAATTGAAGCTTGCTCTTCACTATGCTGTTTCGCAGAACCATCCGGTCATGATACGATTTCCCAAGGATGCGGTTTCTTGCGAAGAGCTTGCTCTGGCGGCGGATTTTTCATCTGGACGCGGCGTATTTGTGCGCAAAAACAACCTGTCCCGCCTGCTTGTCTGCGCGGCAGGCCCGCTGGCTATGACTGCGGCTGTTGTCTCGGACCGGCTGCAGAGGGAAGGCGTGCCGGTCGATGTTTTCAATCTGCGTTTTCTGAAACCGCTTGATACTGAATACCTTACAGCCCTTTTCAGGCAGTACGAGCGCATTGTCAGCATCGAGGACGGAGTTGTAAGAGGCGGAATCGGCGAGTCTCTGCAAAGTGTTTTGGCATCTGCGGGAATTTCGGTTCCGCTGACCTGCATGGGGTTTTCGGAAAACCCGCTCCCCCAGGCTGCCCGGGCTGAACTTCTGGCATCCGCCTGTCTCGATGAAGCCGGGCTGTATGCAGCGCTGAAAAAACAGGCAAATTTCGAAAAAGGAGCCTTGCCCAGTGAAACAATCACTGCTGCTTGCAAATGACAAAAGGCTGGAAATCGGCAAAAAGCCGATCATCATGGGAATTGTCAATATTACCCCTGATTCGTTTTTCCCGGACAGCAGGAAACTGGATCCGGAGCGTGCCGTTGAACATGCGGTGCGCCTGCTCGGTGAGGGCGCGGACATCCTGGATTTCGGGGCGGAATCCTCACGGCCTGGTTCCAAGCCTGTCTCTCTAGAAGAAGAACGGGAACGGTTAATTCCGGTTTTAAAGGCCTTCAGAAGACGATCGAACGCGCCTGTCTCCGTGGATACCCGCCATTCCGGCATCGCCCGCGAAGCTCTGGATGAAGGAGCGGACATTATCAATGATATTACAGCGCTGGGTGACCCAATGATGGCCAGAGTCGTCGCGGATGCCAAAGCGGCCCTCGTGCTGATGCACATGCAGGGAGAACCGGCAACCATGCAGGAAAATCCGAGCTATCAGGATTGCGCGGGCGAGGTTCGCGATTTTTTAAAAGCTCGTGCGGAAAAGGCGCTCGAGGCAGGGGTGGGGCATGAGCGTATTGTTTTGGATCCGGGAATCGGTTTCGGTAAATTGCTGCAACACAATCTTGATTTGCTGTCACGATTGTATTTGCTTATAGAGACTGGATATCCTGTTTTAGTCGGCATGTCCAGAAAACGTTTTGTCGGAGAAATCACCGGTAAAGCTGTGGAAGAAAGGCTCGCCGGCAGTTTGGGGGCGGCTTGCGCCGCCTGGGCAAATGGCGCCAGCATTTTCAGGGTGCATGATGTCGCGGCAACCAAAGACGCGCTTTCCGTTTTCACCGCCCTGACGGGCGAGCAGGAGTAGCCATGGATTTGCGAGCGGTTTCTGCTTTTTTCTTCGCCTATATCCGGCCTGTTCTGGATGTACTGCTTCTTGCCTACCTCATCTACAACACTTATTTGATATTAGTGCGAACACAGGCAGTCCAGCTGGTGCGGGGCATTCTCCTGCTCGCGGCAATCTACGCTTTTGCGTTTTTTCTTCAGCTTTCCACGGTCACCTGGATACTGAGCATTGTGGCACCGGGATTGGTCATCGGTCTGGCCATTATTTTTCAGCCCGAACTGCGGAAAATATTCATGCACCTCGGACAGGGGCGCTTTTTTAAGACCACATCGCTTCAGCGAACCAGCCAGATAGAAGCGGCGGTAACTGCCGCAGAAATGCTGGCCCAGTCCCGACGCGGCGCGCTCATTGTCTTTGCCCGCGGAGTCGGCCTCAAAGAAATCATCGACAAAGGGATCAAGCTGGACGCCATTCTGAGCTCGAGCCTTTTGGTAACTATATTTGCGCATGACAATCCCCTGCATGACGGAGCGGCGATTATTCAGGATAACCGGATAGCTGCAGCGGCATGTTTTTTGCCGCTTTCCGAACAGCAGGATATCAAGAAAACCTTCGGCTCACGGCATCGGGCGGCACTGGGGCTCTCAGAACAATCTGACGCCGTGGTGCTGATTGCGTCAGAAGAAACCGGAGCGTTGTCGTTGGCGTATGATTCGAAGCTGTATTATGCCTTGAGCGGGGATCAAATCCGAACCAAACTGGCGCAGTTGCTGGAAGGCAACGAACAGGAAGCTGCCGACGAGGAAAATCAGTATGAGATATGAAAAATATCTTGCGGCGGTCCTTCACAACTGGCCGTCCAAGGTTCTTGCTCTCGCGTTTGCCCTGATGCTGATGGTGTTTTTCAATCTGACACGGCTTGAACAGCGCATTATCAACGTTCCGCTCGCGGTGTCCCTGAACGATGAAATGGCGCTATCCACCCAGCTCCCGCGCACTGTCAGGATTGTCCTCAAAGGTGAGCGCGATACCATCTATGGAATCAGGGAAGATGATATTTCTGCTTATCTTGAACTGTCTGGTATCAAATCTGAGGGTGCCTACCGGATTCCCATTAAGCTCGAAAAACGCGGCAACGCCCTTTCTGCAGATCCGCTCGAAATTGCCGCAGAGCCTCTGGAAATAGCGGTAGGCCTTGAGAAAAAGGCAATTAAAACCGTGCCGGTGACCCCCTCTTTCAAAGGCTTTTTGGAGCCCGGATATGAACTTTCTTCCTTTGATATACAGCCGCCTGAAATTGTCATCTCAGGACCGGCTGGTCTCATCGCCAGAACCTCGGACGTATCGACCGATATCATCGAACTGAACGGCAAGCGAAGCGATTTCAGCATCCAGGTCAGGATTATGAAGAAAGATCCGCTAATTACGCTGGAAGGCAAAGATACGATTGCCTTTTCCGCCAAAATCAAAAAAAGCATGCAGGCTCAGACAATTGAGAATATCAGAATTGCTGTAAAAAACCTTCCTTCGGGGCTCACAGTCTCTGAGCCCCTGCTTTCTGGCGTCGCACGGGTAGCGGCCGCGGAAGGCATTGCTCTGCCGACGCAGGACAGCGGGTTTCTCTATGTGGACGCACAAGGGATCAAGAAGCCTGGCGTGTATACCTTGCCGGTTAAAGCAGAAAACCTGCCCGGCATTGTCATCGATACCTTCGAGCCGCAGGAAGTTCAGCTGGCGATTGAATCGCTGGGCGTAGCCGGAGGAGTTTCGGCAGGCGGGCAGGGGAATTCAGGGCAGAACAGCCAGAAGCCGTGAATGGCAGGAGTCAAGACAGCGATGATTGCAGGTATTGGCATCGATATAGTCCATGTAGACAGGATAGCTCATTGGATGGCCCAGGATGGGCTGATAGACCGGTTTTTTCATCATGATGAAATAGAAGCGGCCCGGTCGCGAAAATCGGGAACCGCACTTTCGCTGGCGGCGCGCTTTGCGGCGAAGGAAGCTCTTGGCAAAGCCTTGGGTACCGGGCTGACCGGCATCAAACTCAAGGATATTCTGGTTAAAAACAATCACAACGGAAAACCGGAAATTTTTCTTGAAGGCACGGCGGCTCGGAAATTTGTCGAGTTTGGCGGCGGGATTATTCATTGCTCGCTCACACATGAAGGGGAAAACGCGGTAG
>JAJTBL010000209.1 GCA_021286925.1 Spirochaetia bacterium
TTTCGGACAGCAAGTGGATAAGTATAAGTTCCACGAAGAGAACGAAAGAGTCGTCAAGGAAGGCGGACAGCCTGCTGTTGCTCGCCCCATGCTGTTGGGAATCACAAGAGCCGCACTAAAGATAGACAGCTTCTTCTCAGCCGCGTCCTTCCAGGAAACTACGAAAGTTCTGACAGACGCGTCCATAGCAGGAGCGGTCGACAGCCTCCGCGGCTTGAAAGAAAACGTCATCATCGGTCACCTTATCCCGGCTGGAACCGGCATGCGCGACTACAAAGGAATCAAGATGTCCGACGCCGAACACGAGGATCTGGATGCCTTTGTTGAAGAAATCCTTGAAAAGCGCAAACGGGAAAAGGAAATGACGCCGTTCCCGGCGCTTGAGGACAGGGCCGATGCGTCCTCCTCTTTTGAAGAGGAATCGGTTTTTGAAAACGATGCCGGCTTTGAACAGGTAAGTGAAGACGAGGAATGAACCTGCAAAGGTAACTTGCTGGCGTATTGACAATTGTTCAATATGAGGAGTATTCTTCAGAGCCTTTGGAAGGGGTCACCGCACTTCCAGAGGTTCGTACTACCTCTGATAGTTTAAATTGGTCCGCGTGATGCTGACACGCCGCGACCGCATAAGGGAGTCTAGAGCATATATGCCGACGATCAACCAGCTTATCCGCCTTGGCAGAAAGCCAAATGTGTGGCGGACAAAAGCCCCGGCACTGATGGAATGCCCCCAGCGCCGTGGTGTCTGTACCCGTGTCATGACCGTAACGCCTAAAAAGCCAAACTCGGCTTTGCGAAAGGTAGCGCGTGTTCGTTTGACAAACGGAATTGAAGTGACCGCCTATATCCCCGGTATTGGGCACAACCTCCAGGAACACTCGGTTGTTTTGGTTCGCGGAGGCCGTGTAAAGGACCTCCCTGGTGTCCGTTACCATATTATCCGCGGCGCGAAAGATACATTGGGCGTTGAAGACCGCAAGCAGGGCCGTTCCAAATACGGCGCCAAGAAGCCCAAGGCATAAAAGGAAGAAACTACCATGGGCAGAAAAAAGAAAACAATCGATCGGGGACATCAGCCCGATTCACGCTACAATTCAGTAGCAGTTACCAAATTCATCTGCAGAATGATGTGGCAGGGCAAGAAATCCATCTGCACCCGCATCGTCTATGACGCATTTGATGCCATGCAGGCAAAATCCGGCACTCCGGCGCTTGAGGTTTTCAACAAGGCTCTGGAAAATGCCAAGCCTGTCGTCGAGGTTAAATCCAGACGAGTTGGCGGCGCAACCTATCAGGTTCCTGTCGAAATCCGTGAAAGCCGAAGAGAAGCCCTTGCCATGCGCTGGCTGATCAATGCAGCCCGTTCCAGAACCGGCAAGGCTATGGCTGAAAAGCTTGCCGATGAATTGCTTGATGCGTACAACAACACTGGTACCGCAATCAAGAAGAAAGACGACATGCACAAGATGGCAGAAGCTAACAAGGCTTTCGCTCACTATCGCTGGTAATCACGACATCTTCTGATAAAAAAAAGCCGCCTTACTCGGGCGGCTTTTCTATTTTTCAGGAGCGCCGTATAATCTCTGCAGAACCATATGACCGAATCAGCGCCTGTCAGAAACATCGGCGTTCTTGCTCATGTAGACGCCGGTAAAACTTCCATTACCGAGAGAATACTGTCCCTTACCGGTGTCAAAAATGATGCTGGCTCGGTAGATGACGGCACGACGGCGACCGATTATCTGTCCGTCGAACGCAGGCACGGCATTACGGTGAAATCAGCCGCTGTCCAATTTGCCTGGAAAGGCAGCCCCTTTAACCTTATCGACACGCCGGGTCATGTGGATTTCAGCAATGAGGTTCATCGCGTTTTGCAAATCCTCGATGGAGCCATCATAGCCCTGTGCGCCGTGTCTGGTGTACAGGCTAGAACTGAGGTTATTTCGGACTCCTGCAAGGAACGTTCACTGCCTCGCTTATATTTTATCAATAAGATGGACCGGACAGGGGCTGACTTTGGCGAGGTTTTTCAGGATTTGCGCTCTTCCATCGAACCAGCAGCTGTTGCGATTCAGATGCCTGTCTTTTCTGGAAGAAATTGGACAGGGATTGTTGATTTAATTGCGATGCGCCGGATTGATTGTATAACCGGTATATCTTCGGATTTGACCGGTGCTAATCCCCCGGAAAAAGAAATTCTTGCTCAAGCCATCGCCGCCCGTCAGAAACTTGTCGAAGCTGTCGCAGAGCATGATGAAACCGTACTTTCACTCTTTGCCCAGGATAAGGAGATTCCTTCCGACTTGCTCGCGAAAAGTCTGTCGGAACTGGCTTGGCAGTCCGCACTGGTTCCGGTAGCCTGCGGTTCCGCTTTCAATACCGCCTCAATCGAACTTTTGCTTGATGCCGCAGTGCGATATCTCCCCGATTATCAGCACGCGCGTGTGCCGGACTGCTATTCACCAGGCTCCGGCCAGCTTGTTCGCTTGGAACCAAATCCAGAAGAATCCCTGGCCGCCTTTGTGTTTAAGACGACTGCTGATGCTGAACAAAAGACCTACAGCTGGGTCAGAGTCTGGGCAGGCAGCCTCCAACCGGGCGCTTCAGTGCTCAATTCCCAGACTGGCAAAATTATCCATATCAAGAAACTGTACAGCATTCAGGCCTCAGAAGTTTTGGAAGTAAGCGGCGCAAAGGCCGGCGACATCATTGCGATTGAAGCCGAGCTGGCATCCCCTGGAGCAACGCTCTGCGCAAAACACCGCCCCCTGGCATTTGAAGAACTCAAGATCCCGCCGCCGGTTGTTGTACAAATTCTGGAACCCTTGGATGTCCATGAGACGCCGGGAATTCGTAAAGCCCTGCGCCATCTTGCGCGTGAAGATGCTTCTTTAATCGTCAGGGATGAGGCGGATACCGGTCGCTTTGAAATCGCCGGGCAGGGGGAGCTTCATCTGCAGATTGTGGTAGAACGGCTGTATCGAGATTTCGGTTTCAAGGTCCGGACCGGCAACCCGCGCGTTACCTGCAAGGAAAAGCCCAAAAAAGCAGTCAGGATTACAGAAGAATTCGACCGCGATTTCGGCGGTGCGAGGATCCGGACCAGCATTTCCTTAAATCTTGAGCCGTTCACGGATGCAAATGATAATATTGTGCAGTTCGCTCCTGATCTGCGCTTGCAGCAGCAACACCGTGAAGCAGTTCTCCGGGGCATCGAGTCGGCGTTGAGCGTCGGTCCCGCAGAGGGGTGGCCGCTGGTCAATACCAAAATTACTATCACACAGCTCATACCGCCGGACCAGAGCAGCGGCCGGAACGGAGAAACAGCAGTGGAAGCCGCTAGCGCGCTTGCCTGCCGAAAAGCCCTCCTGATATCGGACTCGATCGTTTTGGAACCCGTCATGGAAACCGCCATCGAGTGTCCGGAAGACTTTTTCGGGCAGGTCCTCGCGCTGATCAACAGCCGCCAGGGACAGATCGATTCAGTTGAAGACGGCATTTCCAGGAAGCATATTACTGCCCGTATTACCATGCGGATGCTCTTCGGTTTTTCTTCGGATCTCAGCTCCGCAAGCCAGGGACACGCGCAGTTCCAGGCCAGCTTCGCCGGGTATGAACCCCGCCGGTAATCCTTTTGCTTACAAAAAATAATCTAAAAAGAACTGTAATTGTGTCCAGGCTACTTGAATAGACTTGTCAGTTTCTCTATAATCCGATAGCCTTTAAAAGAATATTCATGGCGGTAGGATCCGGCGGCATCGAGCCGGCGGACGGTCTTCATGCTGAAAATC
>JAJTBL010000210.1 GCA_021286925.1 Spirochaetia bacterium
GAAAGCACAATACCTCGTTCCACAATGTCGGCAGCAAGCTCAGGAGGTGTTTCGGCCAAGGTTTTTTTCACTTCTTCGACAATCTGGCTCACTGAAGGGAGCAAGGCTTCACGGATTTCGACCGAATCGACTTCAAAACGACGCGGCAAACCGGTAATTGCATCGTTTCCCTTGATTTCCACCTTTTCAATCGTTCTTTCAGGGCTTGCATTTCCGATTTCGATTTTGAGGCGTTCTGCTGTCTGATCTCCAATGATGAGGTTGTGAACGCTTTTGATATGTCGAATGATGGCCTCATCAAATTCATCGCCGCCGACACGGATAGCCCGCGTAACAACCATGCCTTTCAGCGAAATAACTGAAATTTCGGATGTGCCTCCGCCGATATCACAAATCATGTGGCCGGCAGGCTCCACAATGGGAATGCCTGCGCCAATGGCTGCAGCCAGAGATTCAGGGATGACTTTGACAGACCTTGCTCCAGCCTTGTAGGCAGAGTCGATGACCGCATTTTCTTCAACTTTTGTAATACAGGAAGGGACACCGATGACGATTCTCGGTTTAAAGAACCAGTTTCTCGGCACAACTTTTTGAATAAAAAATTTGATCATTTTTTCGGTCATGTCCGGGTCAGCGATAACACCATCACGCAAAGGCCTTTTTGCAATAATGTCGCGGGGAGTTCTCGAGAGCATCCCTTTCGCTTCCGTGCCAACAGCGACCAGGCGATTGGTGCCCTTTTCTACAGCAACAACCGAGGGCTCGTTGAGAACAATTCCCTTTCCCCTGACGTAGATGAGTGTATTGCACGTGCCAAGATCAATGCCAATATCCTGTGAAAAGGATTCAAATATATTTTTTATCGCCATCAAATCCCCCTACAAACGTTCCGCTAGCTTTTTTCGTGCTTCAAGATGATTCGGATCCTGTGCGATTGCTTTGCGCCATGCCGCACGAGCTCGAATTGGATCTTTCCACGCTTCGTAAATAAGACCGAGCTTGTACCATACATCCGCAAGGCTCGGATCTGCCTTGACCAGGGCATCATACAGTGCTTCAGCCTGTTTCAAGTTGCCGCTGTCGTATTCCATATCCGCAAGCATCATTTTGCATTTCAGCACAACCAGATCATCGGAAGAAGAGGCTATTGCTGAGTTCAGTATCTCCTGGGCTTTTGCGGTATTACCAGATTCTTTATAGCTTAAAGCTGCTGAAATCATCAAGACATCGGATGGATTATTCTTCAGAGCTGATTCGAAATGCTGCAACGCGGTCACATGATCGCCCAAAGCGGCGTACAGCAGACCTAGGTATTGTTCAAGATCTGTTGCTGAATAGTTATCGGCTTTCGCCTTTTCCAGATATTTGAGGGAGAGGTCATACCATGGCAAGCCTTTTTGATAATAAGCCTTGCCAAGAACATATTCCTCTTGCCCGAGAACCGGAGATTTTTCATTCGCTGCCAGAGATTTACGCAGGCTCGTCACTGCTTCGTCAAGGAGGCTTATTCTTTCTTCGCCTTCTGGTTTTTCCATGGCAAGATAATATGATGAAAAGCCTTCAAAACTCAGATAGAAAGGATCAAGGGGATTTTTCTCCAGCTCCTGCCTGCACAATAGCAGTGTATTCACCCGATCTCCCGAATTCCATGAATCGAGGACTTCAGATTTTCGATTCCCAGCCAGGACAGAGCGCAAAGAAGATTTGCCGGAGAAAAGTGTCAACGACAGCGTTATAATGCCAGCAACAACGATCAGCACACCTGCAATCAATACTAGTGTATTGCGTTGACCGTGGCGTGGTGAGGAACGGCTTGTTTGTCTCTTAAAAATATTCATGCATAGCCCTTAAACAGCCGCTGAAATAAAAAAAAGCGGGCTCGTAAGCCGGGTTCTGTCCATGGTTGCCCATGCTGCCATCATCCATCTCGGGAAAGTGTTGCCACTCACCAGTCAAGCGGCCTACCCGCAGTCTGCTGTTCTGAATACTCCCAGAAGGAGCGTCAAAACAGCGGGGATGAGCGTCCCACTGCTGTTTGGCCTTGCTCGCAATAAGGTTTGCCGTGCCCTGCTCATTGCTGAACAGGCGGTGGGCTCTTACCCCGCCTTTTCACCCTTACCTTTTTCAAGGCGGTATGCTTTCTGTTGCACTATCTGTACGGAACCCGCCTTAGCATAAAGCTGGTCAGATTCCGCCCCGGTCGTTAGCCGGTATTGCGCTCATTCACGAGCCCGGACTTTCCTCGGTGCACATAAGTGCACCGCGATGGCTTAAGCCCGCTCAAATTCCATGATACGGTAATCGGTTCAGTCTTCCTGGTCCATCAGGAAGTCATCCGCGATAACAGCCTTCTTTTTGGAAGTCTTCTTTTTGGAAGCCTTGGGCTTTTCAATCTCTTCGCTTTCAGCAACATCCTCATCTTCGGCTTCTTCTTCCTCGTCTTCAGTGTCGAAGGCCAAATCTGCCAGAGCACCTGATTCGATATCACCGAGGAACCCTGCTTCATCCTTGACTTCTTCATAGAAAAGAATTCTTGAACAATAGGGGCAGAAGTGCACGGTATTGCTTTCAGAATCCCGGATTTCATTGACAAAATTGGCAGGAAGAATCATGTGACATCCCGAGCAGACAACACCATGAACGGGTACAACACCGACGCCCTTCTTGTTTCGGATAATGCGCTCAAGTTTAAAAAGAATCTCTTTCGAAATATCTTGAGAAACTTCAGCCTCCTGCTGCTTCAACTGCTCAATGGTCTGGAGCTTTTCAGATTTCTGGCTGTCGATAACTTTTGTCTTTTCAGCTATTTCAATTTCGAGCTGTTCGATGGTTCCTGCATTTTTTCTCAGCTCCTCTTCAATTTCGCTGAAAACACGCTCTTCCTGCTGAATATCCTTTCGAAGTGCCTGTTCCTTGTCGGTTGCATCACGGATTTCTTTGTTGATTGCTTCGTATTCCCGCTGGGTTGTAATGCCGTCCATCTGCTGTTCAGCGCGCTCGCGGCTCATTTCCGCTTCCTGCAGCGCCTGCCGCAATTCATGGACCTTCTCCTCGACCCGCTTGAATTCCTCATCTTTTTCCATGAAACTCTTTTTGATTCTGGAGAGCATCTCATTCTGAGTCTCAAGGGTTTTCGGCAAGGTGGCGATTTCTTCTTCCAAAGCAACCCGCTCGCTGAGGAGCTCCTGATATTTCTTTAACCGTTCCAGCATTTCCGTTGTCGTCATGCGCTCACCCCTATCAATGATCCATATAATCGCGAAGCTTCTGGCTCCGCTTGAAATGGCGCAGTTTTTTCAGCGCCTTTGCTTCTATCTGCCGAATTCGTTCCCGCGTAACATTGAAATAAAGTCCAACTTCTTCAAGCGTCAGAGAGTAGCCATCATCCAGCCCGAAGCGCATCCTGAGAACTTCCTGTTCACGCGGCGGCAGTGTGGATAATACCATTTTTATCTGCTCTTGGAGAAGCTTGTAATCAGTCTGATTTGAAGGATTTTCAATCTCTTTGTCTTCAATGAAGTCGCCGAGCAATGAATCTTCGTCCTCGCCAATCGGTGTTTCAAGCGAAATAGGCTCACGTGCGACATTTTTTACGCTTTTTACCCGGGATACCGGCCAGCCCAGCTGTTCAGCGATTTCCTCGTCATTGGGCTCTCGTCCAAGTTTTTGCATCAGCTGTCGGGACTCCCGCACAACTTTATTGATCTGCTCAATCATGTGGACAGGTACGCGGATGGTCCTCGCCTGGTCAGAGATGGATCGTGTAATAG
>JAJTBL010000211.1 GCA_021286925.1 Spirochaetia bacterium
TTGAAACTGCTTTCCATTTCGGCGGCATCAAGATAGCGCGCGAGAAAAAGAATGGTGATGATCTTGGCAAATTCTGATGGCTGTATACCATAATCACCAACACCGAGCCAGGCACGTGCTCCATTGACAACCCTGCCGGCAAGTCTTGTATAAATAAGTATAAGCAGAATAAAAAGATACGCAAAAATAAAGTAATCTTTGAGTCTCGATATATCGAGTGAAACGGCAATCAGCATCAGAATAAATCCGCTGACAGCCCAGATAATCTGTTTCAAATATTCATTTGAAAAACGAAAACCATCAGCATCGACGCCGGCTGAAGCTATGGAGAGAATACCAATTCCAATCAGAAGGAAGACACAAGTTAATATCAAATAATCCATGTCAGCAAGAAATTTCGGCACTTGAATTGTCTTCATTCAGTTCTTCCTCTGACATTCGTCCTATCGATATTGACACCGACAGTTTTAGCCGCGCTGTCAACATCCTGCCCACCGAAAATTGCCTGATAGATGACATTAGCCGCATATGGAGCCCACCATTCCCATGGGTTCGTTGCTTCAATCATGGTTACAACAACTATCTGCTGATCTACCGGCGCATCATAGGGACCATAGGAAGCGAACCAAGAATGCCAGCGGTCCTTCAGTCCAACCTCCGCGGTTCCTGTTTTTCCGGCAATCTGGACTACTTTTGTCGAAATTGGAGTCCTCGCGGTTCCATTAACAATGACACCGCGCAAATCTTCCTGCAAATGTAAAAAAGATTCCTTGCTGATGTTGGATGTCGCAAGTACCTCGGGTTGAACAGCAGAAAGCAAAGCCCCAGTTTCAGGATCGCGGATTTCTTTAACAAGATGGGGCTTCATAATTTTTCCTGAATTCGCTACCATTGCCATCATATCAGCAACCTGGAGCGGTGATGCCAGCATGTAGCCCTGCCCTATCGAAAGGTTCATGGTATCGCCCGGAGTCCAGCGCTCATTATAGGTTTTTTCCTTCCACTGTGGGGTGGGTACAAACCCTGAAGCTTCGCCCGGCAAGTCAATGCCCGTCGGCGCGCCATAGCCGAATTCTTTCGCGTAACTGACGATCGTATCGATACCCAGATAATCACGACCTAGGGTCCAGTAATACACGTCACAGGATTGTGCAAGCGCCCCTTTCAAATCCAGCGGGCCATGGCCTGGGCGGTGAATCCAGCAATTCCATTCCCGTCCGCCATAATCGATAACCCCTTTGCAGACAATTTTCCCGTCTACGGGAAAAGCTTTTTCTTCAAGATCCGCAGCTGTGAGTACGGTCTTGAATGTCGAAGCTGGCGGATATGAAGATTGAACCGCACGGTTGAGCAATGGTTTTTTTTCATCCTGCAGAAGCCTCGCATATTCATCGCCTGCTTTATTTGCAGTAAAGAGGTTTGGATCGAACCAGGGATACGAGACAAGCGCAAGTATTTCCCCAGTCGCCGGCTTAAGGACTACGACCGATCCCATGCGCTGTCCAAGCGCTCGTTCTGCAGTTTTCTGTATTTCAGCATCGATTGTCAGGACAAGATTTTTGCCATTCACCGGTTTTTCAACTTTACTTTCATACGCTGAAAGGTCTTTTCCCTTGACGTCGACGTTTTTCAGAACGTAGCCATCTTTGCCTTTCAGGACTTCATCATAAACTTTTTCGAGTCCAGCTTTTCCTATGATATCATTCGAGGTATATCCCTTGTTGTACAATAATTTATATTCATCACGGGTAATTTCTCCGACATAGCCTATAACATGCGCCATTGAACCGATCGAAGGGTATTTGCGTTTTGGCTGAGGATTCCAGTACACACCCGGGAATTCTTCACGATTCTCGGCAATCTTGATTATCGAAGATGTATCAACAGAATTTGCAATGACAATTGCCTGATAGAGGTGATAGTATTTGGGCGGAATTTTTTTCATTATTGAATCGAGAGAAATTCCGGCAGTTTCAGCAATCTTTGCGAAAAGCGCTTCATGCTTACCCTTCTCGATCTCAGCAGGGATTATGGCAAGCGAGAAGGAGTCTTCGTTAGTGGCAAAGGAAACCGTATGCGTGCGATCGAAAATTTCACCGCGCACAGCCGGCAGCCGAGTTGATTGAGATGCGTACCGCAGCGCTTCAGTTCTGAAGTTCTGAGCCTGAAGGACTTGCAGGGTAAAAAGGTACAGAATGTAGACAATCCCGATGCCGGCGATTAGTATTTTAAAGTACTTGGTTTTTTCAGGGATGCTCTTTTTATTGTTCATGGCCTCAGTTCTCGCTTCACGGTATTGCTCATTCGGTATGACTTCTTGTTATCAGGACTTTGCCCGCTTTGGGAAAAGCCCAAAACAGCGGTGGAGCCAGGAGCATATTCATCAGCCCCTCTATCCAGAATCCGATATTCCCGAATGAGTAAGCGATGATGGCATCCTTTCCGAAAATCCTGGCAAGCAGTATGCTCAGAATAGCCTTCAGGATTGTCGCGATGAATGCTGCGGCAATGGGTATTAAAATTTTATCGATGAAGATTGAAGTTCTTATGAGAACTGCCAAATATGCTGGAACGATATAGAGAAATATGTGAAAACCTAGCGGTGAGGATGACAGAAAATCAGAAGCTAGCCCAATGACAAAAGCCGTAAGCAAACCCTCGATGTTTTTATTGCTGAATGACATCCACAGTATTAAAAGCAAGGCGAAATCCGGTGTTGCCGCAGCAATGATTCCATGCTTGAACCAGGTTGTCTGGATAAAAAGAATCAGCGTCGCAAGGACAGAAGCAAAAGAAACCGATTTGATCATGGCGCCGCTCCTGTATTCGAATCTGGAGTATTGGCGAGTGTCTGCGATTGGATAACAAAGACATATTCCAGACGTGAAAAATCCAAAGCAGGGTCAAGATGGATAGTAACAGCGGTACCAAAGGCTTCTGTCTGGATGCTTTTCACCCTTCCAATTGAAAGGTCAGCTGGATAGATTGAATCAAGCCCGCTCGTCACGACAAGATCTCCTATCTGGATTTCAGAAGCGTTCGGCTTTGATACATATTCCATAATCAAATCGTCGAGAAAACTTCCGCGGCCATTGACCAACCCGACAGACCTGGTGCGGGAAAATCGCGCTGCGGCATAGAATCGCTTGTCAAAAAGCGGAAGCACGACGCTGGTCGATGCATTTACCGAAATTATCTTTCCAACTAATCCTTCGATGCCATTCTGGAAAGCGACAACGGCCATGTTTTTTTCAACACCATCGCTACTGCCCTTGTTGATGGTATACGCTTCGTAGAGATTGTCTGGTTCGGATGCAATAATTTGCGCCGATGTCTTGACGGTATTGACGGTCTGATAAAATCCTAGCTGTTCTTTAAGTCGCTCGTTTTCTGCCTTGGTATCGGCATAATCACGCTCCATCTGGTAATAGCTTTCAAGTTTTTTAGCGAGCGAATCATATTGATTTTGCAAGTCTTTTAGCTTTTGTATTGAGAGTATCGTGTTGCTGAAAAAACTGCCGATTCCGTAAAAGATCCCCTGCACAGCAGAACCGACCGAACGGGCAGCTTTTGCGGGAAAATCATTGAGGGTCTTTGTTGAAATTGAAATCATGAGCAGTGATGTCAGCAGCATCACGATGGCAGTCGTATGCAAAAATGGAACGCGCGCTTTGCTATGTCTGCGCGGCATTGCTACCCTCGCCTGGATTTAGAGCATGTCCGCTGAAATCGTCTGTGCCTAGAGCTTGAGGCTTTCATAGA
>JAJTBL010000212.1 GCA_021286925.1 Spirochaetia bacterium
TATTGTAGGTTGGCATTTTTGAGGTGTCAATCTTTTTCAGCTGTAATGGACCTGGAGTGATGCTGGGCAAAAAAAGAGCCCCGCTCGAGGCGAGGCTCTCTGATTTTGCAGAAGATGGGGTTATTTCAGGTATTTGTCAAGGAAGGCAAAGACGATTGCGAGGTTTTCCTTCGTTTCGAACTGTGAGCCGCCGTGAGCAGCGCCTTCCAAGAGAACCAAGTTTACCTTAGTGTCGCCAAGCGCTTGCTTGAGCTTCGCGGCAAAGTTGATGGATTGCTGGGTGGGGACGTTGCGGTCAGCGGTGCCATGCTGGATCAGAAACGCGGGGTCATCACTGGAGATGTAGGATTCGGGATTTGCCTGTGCTGCGACTGCAGGAATTTCCGTGATCAGTTTGCCGAGATAAACAGATTCTGCGGAAGTTGCAGAGCTCGTTTTCCCGAAAGCGGGTGTGATACCGGATGCTTCAAACTGCGCATCCATCTCGAGGAAATTGACTGGGCCGAACCAGTCCACAACCGCGGTGACATCATCGGAAACATCCGTATTGCCGAGCCGGGGATCATAGAGGGTGTCGGTGCCTCCTGCAGTCCCTGCGACGGAAGCCAGATTGCCGCCGGCTGAGTCGCCCCACAGCGCGATTTTATCGGGATTCAGGGAGTAGGAGAAAGCGTTTTTCCTGATAAAGCGAATCGCCGCTTTGATATCATTGACTGCCGCGGGGAAAACAGCTTCGCCAGAAAGGCGATAGTCGACAGCAACAACAGCATAACCATGGTTCAGTCCTTCAAACATAGCGGCCAGATCGCTGCCAGTCTTGCTGCCCATTCTGAAGGCGCCGCCATGGATTGCGATGATCACAGGAAATGGGCCTGTCCCTGTTTCGGGAAGATAAATGTCGAGTTTCTGAGTTGCGGACAAGGTTGCATAGGGGATATCAAGAAATTTTTTTGTGTATTGTGAGGTGTCAAGATTCATGCCGCCAAGACCGCCTCCCATGGGCGGTGCACCTGCAGGCAGACCGCCAGGGGGGAGTGCTGGTTGGGAAAAAACCGGTGCCAGAAAGAAGCATGCAATGATCAGAAATAGTGTTTTTTGTAAGCTCTTTTTCATAATTCCTCCAGAAAATATGATTTTATTGAATAAATATACTGTAAACCGGTTTAGCTGTTCAAGGACTGTAATTCAAGATTACTATATTTTTATTGATTTTCCTTGTTTTGAGCGGGATGGTACCACTGGTGATCCTGAGGCTTTTAGATTTCGGCAGCGAGAACCGCTGAATTTGCGGGAATCTGTTGGGAACTCGACCTTTTACCTGCTAACGCTGATATTAAACAATTCCCATCAGCCTGCCGACCGTGCTGAAAACGAGGGCGATGACGAGGCTAGGCCGGCCTTTGCCATGTCGGCGATTGTAAAGTAGCCGGTCGTGTAGGGGATGATGTTGACCGGCGAGGTGGTGACGAGGATGACGGCCAGGTTGGCGGTAAAGCCTGCCGCAAAAGCGAGTGCGGTGGCTTCCGGACCGAGCTGGGTGCTTAAGGCGAGCACGAGGGGTACTATAATGGTGCCGGTGAGCGTATTGGAGGAGAAAGCGATTTTGACAGCCAGGACACCAAGGGCAATGAGGACGAACTGGAAGAAAAGCGGGACACTGCCGATGCCGCCGAGAATGAGGGCAGAGAGCCAGCCGGCTGCGCCTGATTCGTAGAGGGTCATGCCAAGGCTGATGCCGGTGGCAATCAGAATAATGCCGGACCAATCGATTTCTTTTTCGATTTCTTTCCAGCGGAAGCTGGTTACGCCGGGAGCGAACAGCAAGACAAGAGCGCCGAGCGCTGCCATGGAGATTGGGATTTTGAAATGGGCGATTTCCTGGATGAGGGGTGAGAAAAGCCAGACAGCGATGGTCAGGCTGAAGACAACCAGGGTTGCTTTTTCATCGCGGCTCATGATGCTCTGCTCGCTGAATTCCTTCTTTATTTCTTCATTGGTTTTTTTAAGATGCTTCATTTCAGGGGGGAAGAAAAGGAGGATGAGCGCCCAGCCGGCAGGGAGGAGCAAAAGCAGCATGGGAATCCCCAGCGCCATCCAGGAGGTGAATGAAATTTCGAGATGAGCGAGGTTGCCGAGAAATTTGACGACAAGGGGGTTGGAGCCGGAGCCTGCGGGAGTACCGACTGCACCGATAAGCGCGCCCCAGGCGACTGCGATCATGAGGCCGCGGCCGAATTGGCTTTTGCCGGGAACGGCGCCTTCTTCTTTGAGGATGCCGAGGGCGAGCGGCATGATGATGGCGCTCGCTGCCATGGCAGTAACCCACATGGAGAGGACTGCGCCTGCCGCCAGAAACCCGAATATGATGCGCCGTGTGCTGTTGCCGGTTATGGAAAGGACGAGGAGCGAGATTCGTTTGCCGAGCCCCGAGCGGACAATGGCCGCGGCGAGCGCCAGAACGCCGATGAAGAAGACGACGACATCGTCGCCGAAGCCTTTGCGGATGATAGCCTGGAAGTCGCCGGCGCCCACAAGGGAGAGAGCGAGTATTGAAAGAAGGCCGGTGACGTGGAAGGGGAGGGCTTCGAAAATCCAGAGGATCAGGGCAAAGGCGAGAACGCCGAGCGCTTTTTGGCCTTTGGGATCAAGGAGGCTTCCCCGGACTGTCCGGAGACTGTCCGGTATGGGGAGGTACATGATAGCGAAGCAGACAATGATGGCGGCGAGAATAGTCAGAATTCGAGCTTGGAAACCAGGTTGTTTTTTCTGATATGCCGTACCGCGAGTTTTTCCGGATTCTGCCTGTTTTGACGCCATCTTTATCCGCTCCTTGGTTCAGTGGTTTTCAGGGTTCTGATGCAGGGCTTCGGCAAGAAGGATGCCGGTTTGGGACGCCCGTTCCGCGACCAGAGCGCCTGCCTGGCGCAAACGATCCATTTTGTACCGGGCCCCGCCGACGCCGCCGGAGGTGATAGCGCCCGCGTGGCCCATCCTTCGGCCTTCCGGTGCGTGCCGTCCGCCTATGAAGGCAGCAAGGGGCTTGCTGAAAGCTTTTGAGGCAAGCATATCGGCTGCTTCTTCTTCCATGGTCCCGCCGAGTTCGCCGATCATGACAACCGCGTCGGTTTCGGGGTCTTGTTCGAAGAGGGCGAGAGCTTCGGCAAAGCGTAAGCCCGGGACGGGGTCGCCGCCGACACCGACAAGGGTGGAGACGCCGAATCCCGCACGCACCACCATGGCGGTCACTTCGTTGGTCAGAGAACCGGAGCGGGTCATAACACCGATTCGGCCTGGCTTATAGACGCGTTCGATCCAATAGGGGAACATGCCCATCATGGCTTTGCCGGGAGAGATTATCCCTGAGGTGTTGCCGCCGATGACTTTGGCACCCGTCGAGAGGGCGGCGCGGCGGATTTGGAGAGCGTCGTGCAGGGGGATTCCATCGGCGACGGTTACGATGAGACGGATGCCGGCATCGAGGCACTCAAAGACCGCGTCTTTGGTAAATCTGGGCGGGACGAAAAGCATGGCGCCTTCAACCGGGCCAGCGGCTGAAACCGCCCTGCGGACGGTGTGAAAGACGGGGATTGCGCCGACGCTTTCGCCTTCTTTGCCAGGTGTGACTGCCGCGACAACCTGAGTGCCCAAAGCAGCCATGTGACCCGTCCAGAATGAACCTTCAGCGCCGGTAGCGCCCATGGCGATGACTCTTGTTGTTCTGTCGATCAGAATGCTCATCGCGTGCCTCCCTTTGCAAGCT
>JAJTBL010000213.1 GCA_021286925.1 Spirochaetia bacterium
AAAAGCATCTGCATTTTGAAAGACCACCTTTCAATTGCCCGTGTCTCACAGCAGTTCCCTAGAACCGCAGCAAACCGGAAGGTCAATTTCAGCAATAAAAAGATTTCGATTTTTGCTCCAGTGGCTTTTTTTGCGGAAAAATCTGGACAAGTGCCGATTTTAATAGTATGAAATCAAGGTGAACATTAAAGCTGTCGGATTTGACCTCGATGGGACGCTCTATCCTGCCTGGCTGCTCTATGTCTGGTGCTTCGATTTGGGAATCAAGCACCCCAGGATCATGGAAGCCTATCGTACCGCCAGAAAGGATATTCGAAAACTGACAGCTCTGAAGCCTCTCAATTCTGAGAAGGAGTTTTCAGCTGTCCAAGCCTCGCTGGTAGCCCAAAAACTAGGTGTTTCTGAAGAACGGGCACGGCATCTTCTTGAAAAAACCATCTATTCGGTGGTTGAAAACCGCTTCATTCATATAAAGCCTCGCAGAGAACTCCACGATTGTCTTGCAGGTCTCAAGCAGGATGGAATAAGGCTGGGGCTGCTTTCTGACTTGCCTCCCAGCAACAAACTCCGCCACATGGGGCTCGATGGCTATTTCGAGTTTGCACTCTGCTCCGAGTCGGCTGGCAGTCTGAAACCTGACCCCAAACCATTCAAAGCCTTGATCGAGCATTTCGGTCTTCCCGCTGGTGAAATTCTCTATGTCGGAAACTCCTGCGCTTATGACATTGAAGGCGCAAAAAACATGGGGCTGAAAACCGCCTTGATCCAATCACGAGCTCATGCTTCCTGCCGTGCAGATCTGGTGTTTCAAAAATGGCAGGACCTTCTTGACTGGGTCAGAGCGCAGAACGCAGGCTGATTTCGCTTTCGCACAACGCATGCCGATGCTGTCCCCGCATCACCCAACGAGACAGGCGTGCTCTCTCATGCTTCCGCCAGACTCAATCTACCTGATAGTCAGAAAACGGAACAGCGAACTCCAAGCCGCCAGCCTGAAAAGAAGGCGTGCGGCTGACATGGGTCGCCAGAAGACGGGCATTGCCGGAAAGCCGCGGCAGGACAAAATGAACAATTTCTTCCGGACTCATGTGGACATCGCCAAACCCGCGCCCATTGCTGTCGCACAGAAACAGCTTGGCTCCTGAATCAAAAAGAGGAAGCAGGGAAACATCCCATTTTGTATCCGATGTTGCAGCGAAAAGAGGCTTTTCGCTATCCGCAAGCCCAGCCATCACCGAAAAGGTCTCAGGCGAATGAACTGAGTGCCTGAATTCCAGCCAAATTCCTGAATCGAGCCTATATCGAAAACCCGCGGAGATTTCCACCAGCTCGCAATGCTCAAAGCACCAGGGGATGTATGCATGATCAGGATGGATAGCAAGGCTCAGAATTTGGCGAATTTTCTGCTCCAAGCCGGGCGGACCAAAAATTGTCAGCCGCTGCTCCTGATACACTGCTTCTTTTGCGCGCTCCTGCGCTTCCATATACAGATTGAAAAGCAAAAACGGCAGGCCGAAATAATGATCGCCATGGAAATGCGTCAGGACAATCGCGCTGATATCGGTCAGCTTGATACCGGTTTTTGCTAGCGATTGAAGAATATCTGGCGGAGTATCAACCAGAATTTTTCTGTCCAGGCAGTATGCATTGAATGAAAGCCCTTCATTCCTGAACCCGCCAATTCCAAGCACCGTAATCTTCATGCGCACCACCGCCTATTCCCGCCAGACATCCTGCACAAAACTCTGCCGGCCCAGCAATTCGATATCAGAATCCAAAGCAGAACAACTGATATGTTTTCCCGCTTCAATAACCGCTTCGCGATTTCCGGAAACCGGGACATGGATAAAGAGCCGGCAGGGCCCATGGAGAGAATATATCTCATCCCTGAGCGGAATCAGATGCTCTTCATCTGGAAAATTTCCTGAAGACACCGCCAGCCGCACATGCAATTCCCGCCAGGATCTTTCCTTCAAAGCACCCGGATCGAGAAGGGATTTCAGTTGAAGCGCAGGCTTGCCTCTTGAATTGTCAAAGCTCGCCTGAAAACAGATAACCTTGTCGACAGCAAGCTCAGCTCGCACCTGTTCCAGAATATCGGGGAAAATGACTATCTCGATGGCACCGGCAAAATCTTCGACAGATCCAAAGGCCATCTTTCGGCCCGATTTGGTGATTATTTCCTTATATTCCTTGAGAAGCGCGATTACCACGTATTCTTTATCCTGCGAAGCTCGTTCAGGATGGGCCATGTCAAAGGTTACCGATCGCTCCCACAGTTTCCGGTACTCATCCATTGGATGGCCGGTAAAATAAAAGCCCAGCAGCTCTTTTTCAACCGCAAGCATCTCCTGCCGCGAAAATTCTTCGCTGGCAATGAATTCGAAATCAGGAAACGCTGTCAGATCCTGCATGTCGAACAGACTGCCTTCCTGCGACGATTCATATTCAATTTTTCGATTGACCCAGTCCAGCGCTCGTTCCAGATTGAGCAGCAGTTCTTTTCTTCTGCACTTGAGAGAATCAAAACATCCAGCATTGATCAGCGATTCAAGTATTTTTTTGTTAAGCCCCGAGGAATTCAGCCTTATGAGAAAATCGATAAAGCCAGCAAATGGGCCATGTTCCGCGCGCTCAGCGACAATTGCACGGGCAATGCCGTCTCCGACGCCTTTGATACCCAGAAGGCCATAGATGATGCTGCCATTTTCAACGGTAAAGGCAGCTTCAGAATAGTTGATGTCAGGCGGCAGAACGTTGATGCCCATGGTTCGCGCTTCGCTGATGTATGCTGTCAGCTTCTCAGTATTGGTGATTTCGTTAGAGAGGTTTGCAGCCATGAATTCAGCGGGGTAATTAGCCTTCAGATAAGCTGTCCGATATGCCACCACAGAGTAGGCCGCTGCATGGGATTTATTAAAGCCATACCCCGCAAAAGGTGTCAGTATATCGAATATTTTTTCAGCATCATCCTTTTTATAGCCCCTGGATACTGCGCCTTCAATAAAAGGCGCCCGCTCTTGCGCCAGAATTTCAGGCTTTTTCTTTCCCATGGCACGGCGGAGCAAGTCAGCTCTTCCGAGGGAGTAGCCAGCAACTTCCCGGGCTACCTGCATAACCTGTTCCTGGTAGACGATGACGCCATAGGTGCCTTTGAGATACTTTTCAAGCGAAGGGTGCGGATAGGTAATCGGCATTTTGCCGTTCTTGGAATTGATGAATTGTCCGATATAATCCATGGGTCCCGGGCGGTAGAGCGCGTTCAAAGCTATGAGGTCTTCAATCGAATTGGGTTTTGCCCGTTTGAGGATATCCTGCATTCCAGAAGATTCGAACTGGAAGATCGAAGTGCTCTTGCCTTCTCCCAGCATTTTGAAGGTCAGGCTGTCATCATCGGGGATTTCGCTTTCTTTCAGGTGAATATCGCGTTTTTCTATCAACTTCAGCGTATTTTTTATCAGGGTCAGCGTCTTGAGCCCCAGAAAGTCCATTTTGACCAGGCCGCATTTCTCGAGGTAGTCCATAGTGTACTGGGTCGAGATGCCATCGGTTTTCGGGTCTTTGTAGAGAGGAACATAATCGGTCAGGGCTGATTTGCCGATAACAATGCCGGCGGCATGGAGAGAACTGTGGCGATGGAGATGTTCCAGCTTGAAGCCGATCTTGAAAAGCTCAGAATACCGCGGATCATTTGCCAGTTCCTTGAGTTTCGGCTCCATTTCAAGCGCGGAATCGAGTGTCATCTTGGGATCTTCCGG
>JAJTBL010000214.1 GCA_021286925.1 Spirochaetia bacterium
CTGGCAACAGCTTTCATTTCAGCGGTCAGTTTTTCATTCGGCCAGAGCTCGCGAGGCGCGAGAGCGACAAAATGCATTCCCATTTTGGCGGAACCGATCATCAGGGCGTTGCCCATATTGTTGCGGGCGTCGCCGCAGTATACCATTTTCACCTTCGAGAGCGGCTTTGCGACATGCTCTTCGATGGTCAGCAGGTCGGCGAGGATCTGGGTTGGATGATCATCATCAGTCAGCCCGTTCCAGACAGGAACTCCGGAATATTTGGCAAGGTCCTCAACCAGCTTCTGCGAGAAGCCGCGGTATTGGATTCCATCATACATTCTGCCCAGGACTTTGGCGGTATCTTCTATTGATTCTTTCTTTCCCATCTGTGAGTTGGTGAGGAAGGTGGCATTTCCGCCTTCATCCCAGCACGCGGTTTCGAATGCACAGCGGGTCCGTGTCGAGGCTTTATCAAAAATCAGAACAATGTTTTTGCGATTGAGCAGATTGCCTTTGACACCTGCTCGCTTTTTGGCTTTCAAATCATGAGACAGGTCGAGAAGATAGCGGATTTCTTCAGTTGAAAAATCTTTCAGCGTTAAAAAACTCCGGCCTTTCAGATTGACGGGCATTGTTTCCTCCTGGATTGGCACTGCCGCGCTGATGCGCGGACTTGATTCTGTATATACCAAGGGATGGTTATGGTCAAGTGGAGGCGATAAGGCTCATCCTTATAAGTTATTGCAGAATAATGAATAATTATTCGTCTGACTGTCGCCAGGGCACGATCAGTTTACATATTTATGAACTCATGCTAGAATAATCGAAACAGCAAAGCCAGGAGAAATCAGATCATGGCATTAACAATCTCAGATATTGGAAAAGCGGTTCTGGATACGCATTATGCGGTCAGAGGCCCCATCGTAGCCCGCGCCCAGGAGTTGGAAAAAGCCGGCAAAGAAATCATCTACTGCAATATCGGCAATCCGCAGGCATTGAAACAGAAGCCGCTGACCTACATTCGGCAGGTGCTTGCGCTGGCTGAATATCCGGAGTTGATCGAGCACGCCGATTCTCTGTTGCCCCAGGATGCGGTTGAAACAGCGAAGACTATTCTGAAAGAATCAAAGCACGGTTTGGGCGCGTATTCCGATTCCAAGGGCATGCTTTTTGTCCGCAAAGCGATTGCAGAATTCATCGAGAAGCGGGATTCCACGGCGGCTTTAAAGGTAGAAAGCGACCCTGACCATATCTATCTGACCGACGGCGCTTCCAAAGGCGTTCAAACAGCTCTCAGAATGCTCATCGCGGGAGATCAGGACGGCATCATGATCCCCATTCCGCAATATCCGCTCTATTCCGCGACCATAACCCTCTACGGCGGCGTACAGGTTGGCTATTATCTTGACGAATCTTCAGGCTGGAATCTTTCCTATAAAATGCTGGAAGAGGCGTATCTAGAAGCTCACGCGCGTGGCGTCAGAATAAAAGCTATCGTTGTCATCAATCCAGGCAATCCGACCGGTTCGGTGCTGACTCGCGAAAATATTGAAATGGTTATCAAATTTGCCAAAACACACGGCTTGTCGATCCTTGCGGATGAAGTCTATCAGGAAAATATCTATCGCCCGGAAGATTCCTTTGTGTCCTTTGCACGAGTCATGACCGAAATTCGGGAGCACGAAGTCAGCCTCTTCAGTTTTCATTCGACATCCAAGGGCTTTCTGGGTGAATGCGGACACAGAGGAGGATACATGGAAGTGCGGAATGTTCCGCAGGATGTCTTGGCTCAGATCACCAAACTGCAATCCGTTTCTCTATGCTCAAATCTGCCGGGACAGGTAGTCACCTATCTGATGGTAAAGCCGCCAGCGGAAGGCTCGCCTTCATATTCGAAATATAATGAAGAAAAGAATAGCATCCTGTCCGAGCTTGCAAAACGGGCAAAAATCCTGGCTGATGGTCTTAACGCAATTCCGGGCATTTCCTGCCAGCCGATAACGGGAGCCATGTACGCCTTCCCCAGCATCAAACTGCCCGAAGGGCGTACCGACGAAGAGTACTGCATGGCTCTGCTTGAGCAGGAAGGTGTCTGTCTGGTTCCGGGAACCGGATTCAGGCAAGTTGCGGGAACAGCTCATTTCAGGACAACCATTCTGCCGCCGACTGAGCAGATTTTGAGCGTCGTAGAAAAAATCAGGCGCTTCCACCTCGCATGGAAATAATACGGAATACTGAGGTTTCACGATGGAATGGAGAGCAAGTCATATTCTGGTAAAAGATCGAAATCTTGCGCAGGAATTGTTAAAACGGGTCAAACAAGGCGCCAATTTTGAAAGCCTTGCGCGCGAGTACTCAACCTGTCCGTCAAAATCCTCAGGCGGTGATCTCGGCTGGTTTGGCCCTGGGAAAATGGTCGCCCCATTCGAGTATGCCTGCAAGAATCTCGGTGTCGGTTCGGTATCCGATGTCGTACAGACGCAATTCGGCTATCATATCATCAAGCTGACGGGGAAAAGATAGCCGAAAAGCAAAATCCTAGAGCGAGCGAAGCTGTTTGAATACCGCTCTCATGTCACGGGGGAGCGGGGAGCTGATTTCAAGCCGTTCATTCGTCACTGGATGCATAAAAGACAGATACTCAGCATGAAGAGCCGTTCTGGAGATGAGCGGCTTTTCTTCATATATATCGCCTTTCCAGCGGCGTTTCAGCGCAGAAAGGAGGATTGGCTTTCCATCCCCATACAAGGGGTCGCAGGCGATGGGGTAGCCGGTCGCGGCCAGATGCACGCGGATCTGGTGGGTTCTTCCGGTCTCAGGATACGCTTCAACAATGGAATATTGCCCCATGGTTTCCAGAAGTTTGAAGCGCGTCACCGCGTCCTTGCCCCGGCGAGCATCGATGATGGTCCGGTGCATTTTATCAGCATCTGCCCGGAGCGGCAGTTCACAGATCCATTCAGCTTCATCGGGAACACCGCGAACCAAGGCGATGTATTTTTTTTGCACCGCGTGGGTGGCAAACTGTTCATTCAAAATCTTGTGGGCAGATGCGTTCCGCGCGAAAAGCAGAACACCCGAAGTGTCTTTATCGATTCGATGTACAACAAACAGCTTGCCGTATTCTTTTTCAAGCGCATTCAGGACGACAGGCGCGTCAGGATCATAGCGGTCATTTATGGAGAGCCAGCCTGACGGTTTATCGGCGATCAGGACTGCCGCATCTTCATGAAGGAGTTCAATAGCTTTTTTCACAGGTCGTATTTTACCATAAAAAACTGGTTTGTTGAATTTGGATGAGCCCGAATCGTCCTTGTTTTATTCGTTTTTGCACTGTTTTTCGCAGTTTTCCGCTATCCCCTTGCCGATTTTCCCAAATTTTACTATCTTATGTCTTGGCCAGATTGGCTAAATAATACCATACGTACCCGATTCCCGCAGATTTTCATCCGCAGGAATTTTGCGGTCGTCGGAAATTAATCAAATAGAGGGAGAACGAAGGTATGGCTAAACAACTTTTGTTCAGCGAAGAGGCGCGGCGGAAACTTCTGGTGGGTGTAGAAACCATTTCAAGAGCCGTCAAGGTTACCCTGGGGCCAAAAGGCCGGAATGTTCTTCTGGACAAGAAGTTCGGTGCGCCGACAGTCACCAAGGATGGCGTATCGGTCGCCAAGGAAATCGAACTGGAAGATCCGTATGAAAACATGGGCGCCCAGCTTCTGAAAGAAGTTGCCACCAAGACAAACGACAT
>JAJTBL010000215.1 GCA_021286925.1 Spirochaetia bacterium
AGTGCCGGCCAGCGGCGACATCATGCCGGTTACTATATCGAAGTAAAGTGCCAGATAGGCAGCCCCGATGAGTGCCAGGCGCTGGATGGGCGGAAAGTCTCTGCTTTGAATCATACTCGGATTCGATTGTAACCTCGATTGGCCAAGCGTCCAAGGAGCCTGACTCCACTGCGAGCAATTGCTGTGTTCGGTTTTTGAAAAATATCGCAAGGTTTTGCTGTCTGGATTGAATCAAAACCACGAATCCTGCGCGTTATATAAGTGATGGCACACGATATACGAGCGCTGGTTTCAATTTTGAATATCGAACTGCGGCAGAGCTTTCGGTCAACGCTGCGCCGGGTCAGCTTTCCGGTTGCGGCGGGATTGGGAGCCTTCACCGCTGTCTATCCGCTGGGAAATCTGGTTTCCATAAGCTTTCTGGCTGCATTTTGCTGTGCGGGGCTGGGCATTGCGCTGACCATGAAACGCGGTGCCTGGTTTTCGCGGCTCGCAGTCTGGTTTTCCGTAGGCCTGGTCTGGGGTGCTGGCTCGGTCTTAGCCGCGAATTCTGGAAAGTTTCCGGATGCTTTGTATTCCTGGCAGATAACCAGCCTTTCGGGATGGAGCATCAAGGATGCCCGGAAAACCGCTTCAGGAAACACAGCACTCGATGTCGCGGTGAGTTCGCTGGCCTGCCGGCAGGAAGGTGTGGAAGTTCAGATGGAATTCCCGCGGTTGAAAACGACAAACAAGGCGGCAAACATGAGCACTCATGATGAGCGCCGCCCCCAAAGGCACGGTTTTTCGGAGCGCGGCTTCAACGCGCTTCTAATCATTGATGCTGAGCCGGATATTGCCGCTGGCGATCTATTTACTGCGCAAAGGCCCAATCTGATTGCTGCTGACAATGCGATGTTTTTTATCCGCAGAGATGATTTTTCCAGCCTCGGCCCCGTGTCCAGGCTTGCAGTGCTTCGAAAATCTGCCCGAAAAACCTTCCAGGACATTATCCGAAGAATTTCCGGGCGGGCATTTCCGCTTGCTGACGCACTTCTGCTGGGTATTCGGAACGATTTGGATGCGAACGTTACCGCATGGTTTCGCGATTCAGGCTGTGCTCACATTCTGGCACTGTCAGGACAGCATCTGTCCATTCTTTGCTCACTGATTTCTTTTATTATTGCGAAAACTATGAAAAAGCCGAAGCTCGCGGGGTGGCTGTCGCTTTTCTTTGCCATCTTGTTTGTTGGAATAGCTGGATTCAGCCCCTCGTTGCTGCGTGCCTTGCTGATGTTCGGCATTGGGGCGGTGACTGCGGCGTTGGATCGTCCTCAGCCGCCGCTTGCAATACTCTCGCTTGCGTTTCTCTTGGCTCTGCTCTTTCAGCCGGCTGAATCGAAAAGCCTTGGGTTTATGCTTTCCTATCTCGCTATGATCGGATTGATTGTCTTTTCGGAACCTCTGGGACTTTTCATTTCCAATTTTTCCATTCCGGATGTCCTGGCGAAAGTGCTGACAGCTTCCGTTTCAGCGTTATGCGCAACATCGCTGGTTTCCGTCACAACATTCGGGCGACTGCCTCTGATTGGCATAATAACTTCGGCTCTGGCTGGTCCGGTTTTGCTTGCATTTATGTGGCTGTTGCTTGCGGGCTCTGTTATCTGTTCATTTCTGCCGCCGCTGGCTTGTCTTTTTATTCCAATCCACGAGTATCTTGCTTCAATGCTGCTCGCCATCATGAAAACAGGAGCGCTGGTTCCCGCGCTGTCTGCAGAAAAAGAGCCGGGAAGAGCTGTCATCTGCACAGGCATTGTCTTGATCTGCCTGTTTGTATATGCTTACCCGCTGTTGGAATATGCTTTTTTTGAAGCGCGACAGGGGCACAAGAAAAAACCGCCATGAATGAATTTACCTATGATTCGCCGACATCCATCAAGGCTTTGCTGGAATCCGAAAATCTGGCAATGTCAAAGCGATTTGGACAAAATTTTCTCATAGACCGGAATGCGCGGGAACGCCTTGTTGAAGTGCTTGAAATATCAGAAGAAAGTTCGGTGTGGGAAATCGGCCCGGGAATCGGTTCGATCACTTCGCTCCTGCTTGAAAAACAATGCAGGGTAAAAGCTTTTGAAATCGATTACGGCTTCATACGCGTTCTTGAAGGCCTGTACGGACAGAATCCTGCTTTTTCCTTGGTTGCCGGGGATTTTCTGAAAACTTGGGAAGCCGAGGCTGAAAAATCGGGAAGGCCGGACAGAATTTTTGGAAATCTGCCCTATAATGCCGCCTTGGCCATTATCGCCGATCTTCTTGAGGAGGATTTTGTGCCGGAAAAAATGGTCTTCACCGTCCAGAAAGAGGCTGCGCTCAGAATCGCCGGCAAACCGGGCAACAAGGATTACTCAGCGCTGTCTGTTCTTTGCTCCTCGGTCTGCGACATCAAAATTCTTTATGACATCGGCGCTTCATCGTTCTGGCCTCAGCCGCGCGTTACAAGCTCGGCGGTTGTCTTGAAGCCCCGCGCAAACCCCATTGCCGCAACTGACAGGAAAGGCTTTTCACGCTTTGTCCGCACCGCTTTTTCCTCCCGCCGGAAAACTTTGAAGAATAACATCTCGCATGATTACCTGGTTCTGGCTGAAAATCTTGAAAAAATCCTGCAAGGCATGAATCTGTCACCTTCAATTCGAGCTGAAGCCTTGCGCCCCGAACAGCTCTGGGCGGTTTATGAGGCGGCGAGGCAAAACGGCGCCTCGAATGCCTGAATATCGGGATTTTTTATATCCCTGCAAAAGGCCGGGATGTGAAAGTTAATGAAGCCAATGATGAGAAAAAGTTCTCTATCGCGCAGCCCTGAGATGTCTCCCGCTGAGTCTTTTCCAAAACTCAGACAAGCTTTGAAAAAGTTGCCTTAAAATACAAAGCCAATTCCAAACGCAAATAGACTTTTGAAATTGGCTCCGCTCCTTGTAGTTTTTTCATTAAATAAGTACTATACCGCTATGGATTTTGTGCAGAAAAGCGTCATCAATGAGGATGAAGTCGATACAGTCCTCAATAACGATATAACATTTTCAGGACTCCTGGAAGCCGAAAGCGACCTGCTGATAAAAGGAAACCTGTCAGGAAGACTCATCTGCCGTGATGAATTGTACATCGCCCCAGAAGCTGTGGTGGATGCGGAAATCGATGCTCTTTCCATCTCCTGCCGGGGTACGCTGAAAGGCACAGCGCGGGCAAAGCAGAGCATCCGCATCCTAGCTGGCAGCAATGTCAGCGCACGGCTCGAAGCGCCCGACATTATCATTGAAGACAAAGACAGCTTTCGGGGAACCATTGTTGAGTCCTCAGCGCCGGCAGAAACCGAAAAGCAGGAATGAAATGTACATTCGACGATATTACCGCGCTGTGCTGATGCTGTTCTGTGCGCTGACGGTCGGCGCGCAAAACACAGGAAACAAGCAGCTCAGAATAGCCAATGTACAACTGCCCGCTCAGCAAATCTACACGCCTGCCCCAAGTCCAGATTCGACCATTCCTCCCTACTATTTTACGGCAGGAAGCACCATGCCCGGCCTCGAACTGCTCAAGCTGACCGCCGCAGGCAAGCACGAAGAAGCCCGCGTCAGAGCCCTTGCCAGAATAAAAGAGTTCAAGGAAGACATCGACGCCTATGTCAGCCTTGCCTGGAGCCTTGTCGCGATGGAACGCTATCAGGAAGCTGAGCTCTATGCCACCCAGGGGTAT
>JAJTBL010000216.1 GCA_021286925.1 Spirochaetia bacterium
ACGGGCGCTTCGCAGGTAAGAAAGCAAGCACTGTTACAAAATCATCTCCGATTCAATTTGAAGGATATTTGGAAAACGAACCAAGACGGTCTGCATTGCGGCAGACCGTTTTTTTTCATATAGTGGAGCCTGTTGGAACAATTGCAGTGTATGCCGAGAGGAGCCCCCATGAATCAAGAAGCAGTTTACCGGATTTTGATCGAAACCGAACCTGCCCCAAGCCCCTTCACCCTTGTCTTTTCAGGCCGGGAAAACCGCAAAGTCAATGGGCTGTACAAGCCGGATTCAGCGGAAATCGTTATCCACAATCGAAATTTCGACTCCGAGAACCAGCTTATCTATACCGCGCTCCATGAGTATGCCCACCACCTCCACCACTGCAAAAACGCCGGCCTTTCGCAAGCGCGGCCGCACACGCAGGAATTCTGGGCAATTTTTCATGATTTGGTCAGCAAAGCTGAAGCAAAAGGCTTCTATAATAATATCTTCGAAACGGAACCTGAATTCCAGGAACTGACCCGGCAGATCAAAGAACGATGTATGCGGGCTAATGGCGAAATACTTCTGGAGTTTGGCAGACTGCTTTCTCAGGCTGCAGCCTTGTGTAAAACTCATAAAATGCGTTTTGAAGATTATATCGAAAGGGTTATAGGCATACCGCGAGCCACGGCCACCGCCGCCATTGCCGCAGAACAGATCGGACTCGATCCAGGTCTCGGATGGGACAACCTCATGTTCGTCTCAAAAATCAAAAACCCCGATGACCGTGACCAAGTGATTGAGAGCCTCTCGGCAGGAGCGAGCCCGACTGCCGTCAAAGGCATGCTGAAATCGGAACAGCTTCCCGACAATTCTGAAGAACGCCTGCTCAAAGAAAAACATCGGATCGAGCGCAGTATTGAAAACCTGACCCGGAAACTCGAAGAAATCGAGGAAGCACTGTCAGCTATCCAAGCCTGAAGAAAAGCGGGACCAGAAAAGGCACAATCAACGAAAGAATAGCTCCCGACATAAAACTCAGCGGCACAATCCATGGACCTGCGGACTGCTCAATCAGCGGGAGGGTCACATCCATCGCTGTCGCCCCGCCTACGCTCACCGCAAGGCTGGGCACACGGCTTCGACCTAAAAACGGGATGAGAATAAGCGCAAGGCTTTCCCTGAACATGTTCGCGAGAAAACTGGTGGAACCGAGAACCGGATCGCCCAGGTTGCTGATGAGAACCCCCGAGAGGCTGTACCAGCCGAAACCGCCGCCAAGTGCCAGGGCTTTGCCCGCGCTGATTGGGAAAATTGCCGTCAGAACAAGACTACCGCCAAAGGTTCCGATGATTGTCGCAAGCGGCACAGCCAGCGCTGCCGGTGTCGCGAGGACTTCTTTCAGGTTGACTCCTGACATCGCAAATTGCATACCGATAAAAAACAAGAGGGAATTCAGCGCCCAACCGGTTATGATGCCAATATCGAACTGAATAGCCGGCAGAAAAATGCCTGCCACAAAGCCCGCGACAACAATCGCAAGCAGAAAAAGGGGCGCCCGCAGATGCGCCAAAAGCGTCGCTCCGCGTGCGGTTTTACCCGTTGCGGGTTCCATCCTCATGCCGGGGATAACCAGGCTTGCGAGAAACACCGCAACAACAGACCCCAGAACCGTCAGGATTGCGGTCGCGAGCGCCATGGCGCCCATGCTTTTCATGTTGGCATACAAAACAGGGCTGTTGCCGATCCGCAAGCCCATGCTGAACAGCAAAATCCAGAGAACCCATCGAATAATTGAGTCAACAATTGTGCCTGATGGTGCGAATTTCAATTTTGCCGCGAGAGCACCGCCGCCAAGAAAGGCGAGCAGTACTGCAATGTCCAGAATAGCGCTCATGCAGACGATAGTATCTGAAATGGACGCTTTATGCCAGAAGGCCATGCTCTTTGGCGCTTGACAAATCATAGCAAGATGCCAACAATGCGAATTCAACATGAACGCATCCCGCCAATTCACAGCCGCCATAACCAGCATCCATGAAATCGCACCTTCGTGGTATCTTGCAGGTTTTTCCTGGCCGCAAGATCTTGCACCACCCCAGCCTGGACAATTTTTCACCTACAACCCTTCATTACTGCCGGGTGCAGGAAAGAGCCTTTTGCGTAAACCGCTCGCTTTCGCGGGATTTGAGGACCAATGTGCCTATACGATTTTTCAAGCCCGAGGCGAGGGTACCAAGGCTTTTGCACAGCTTGAGGCGGGCGAAAAACTCGATATTATCGCCCCCCTGGGAAACAGTTTCCCCAAATGTGCTGAGGCAGACAAAGCCTTTCTTGTCGGCGGCGGAATCGGGTTGGGGCCGATGCTGTATCTGGCTTCAGATTTTTCAACCAATCATTTTGATTTTGAGGTTGTGCTTGGCTTCAGAGCTATGGCGCAGGTGCCTGATTTTTCAGTTTGCGTCAAAACCACGCCGATCGCCGCGGCCTTGCAGGTTATCATGAAGGCTGCATCGATCGCGACTGATGACGGCAGTTCGGGATTCAAAGGTACCGCGATTGACCTGCTTGAGGAAAAAGCTTTCAGGTTCTTGAGTACGCCTGATTTCCAAGGCGACAGTAAAAAACAGCTGACAAAAAACCACATGCATCTTTTCGGCTGCGGCCCATCTCCCATGCTCAAAGCCCTCCATGATATAGCGGCTCAGTATCAGGTACCCGCGCACGTTTCAACAGAACAATGGATGGCGTGCGGTGTCGGCGCCTGCCATGGCTGTGTTCTGCCTGCATCCGGCGGCGGCTACGTGCGCGTCTGCGCAGACGGGCCAGTTTTCAGCAGCGATGCCATCGATTGGGGGAAATGTCCATGAGCGCGGACCTTTCAGTTCGAATTGGGAACCTGCTATTGAAAAATCCGGTCGGAGTGGCTTCCGGAACCTTCGGTTACGGACTTGAATATGAAAATCTCGTTTCGATCGATGAACTTGGCGCATTGTACACCAAAGCGGTTACGCTTGAGCCCAGGGCAGGCAACCCGCCGCCAAGGCTTGTCGAGACACCGCAGGGGCTTATCAATTCGATTGGCCTTGCCAACCCCGGCGTCAAGGTTTTTATCGCGGAAAAACTGCCTTCTCTGCGCGCTCGAAATTGCGCCATCATCGTCAATGTCGCAGGCTCCACGGAAGATGATTATTGTGCAGTTATCGAAGCGATCGAAAAAGCAGCCCCGCCGGCCGATGAAGGGCGGAAAACGGGCGTGGACGCCTACGAAATCAATATTTCCTGCCCGAATGTGAAACATGGCGGCATGGCTTTCGGCACCAATCCCCAGCAAGTCCAGTCGCTGACCGGAAAACTTCGCGTACTGACCCGAAGGCCTCTGATTATCAAATTGAGCCCCAATGTGACCGATATTGCCGCAATAGCCCTGGCGGCTGAAGCTGGCGGGGCCGACGCTGTTTCCTGTATCAACACGCTGGTGGGCATGGCCATCAACACGGAAACCTGCAAACCTTCCATTGCAATGGGAACGGGCGGACTTTCAGGACCGGCCATACGGCCTGTCGGAGTCGCGGCAGTCTGGAAAGTCGCCAAGGCTGTTACCATCCCGGTCATCGGCCTGGGCGGCATCGCTTCGGCATCTGATGCGCTCGAATACCTCCTGGCGGGCGCGAGCGCCGTACAGGTCGGGACCGCCCTTTTCAGCGACCCGCAAGCGCCGCATAAAATCCTGG
>JAJTBL010000217.1 GCA_021286925.1 Spirochaetia bacterium
AGAGCTGGGCTTTTTTGGAAGAGGTATTCTTTCCGGCTTTCATGAAGGGAACCGCTTCTTCGGTCGCAGGTGATTCCTATGAATTTATTCGGATGATGACCCAGGATCTTTCGCTAGCAACTATTCTTGAAGAATTCGAAAATGTTTATTTGGCGTGACGCGGCGAAAAACTGGCCAGTGCGAGAAAAAGCGGCCATTTTCCCTGCAGTGCTCCGTTTTTAACCATCTCTTCAACCTGTTCGGAAAAATCTTTTCCTTTAGCTGCTGCCAGCGCTTTTCGGTAAGGTGAATTTTCGGAAAACCACAATTCGATTTCTTCGTTTGAGAGCCGCCGGGAAAAGGTTCCGGACAGTTCAGCTGTCTTGATTTCTCCGTTAAGTCCTGTCATGGAAAGCTTTTGCTGAACAAGTTCCATAAGGTCTTTGCATGATTCGATCCCGGCGTTTTGCTCTTTTCTAAACCCAGGCCCGCTTCCGTATTCGTTTTCAAAATTCTCAAGCTCAGTGATGATCCGCATCTTTTCACTGTCCTGCGGCGGTACGCTCAGTTTGAGGAATTCGGAAATCCGGCTCGAGCGTCCGGCGAGAATTTCAAAGAAAGCAATTAGGCGTGGCAGCTTTTCATAGGCTGAATCGGTCAGAAGCCGTGAAAAAAGCTGATCGACGAAGTTTTCGGTTTTCGAGATTTCGCAGACCAGAATCAGGTCGAATGCAGAAAATCCGAATGCCGTCTGCATGTCGGCAGAACCATTTTGCTGGTCCCACACAAGGATAAAAGGCCGTGCGAGTTCTGGCAGATTTCTGGTTTCCAGCTCAATGAGGGATCTGGATTCTTCGTCCTGGACTATCACGGCGCTGGTGCCTTCCGGACAGCGCCTGATTGTTTCAAGGCAATAAAATCCCTTTCGCGGGTCGATGGTGAGCAGATTTTCGCTCCGCGCCGGCCGCAGGTAATCAAAAACGAGGGCGCGCGCCGTTATGAGCCGGGAAGACGCTGATCCTTCAGCACGGGCAAGCCATTTTTTTCGTTTTTCGCCTTCCATGGACCAGATTGCCGCTTCGCCGGCATCGGGCAGGGGCTGACTGTCGATATCCCCGGGAGTGAGTGCCAGCTGGGCTTCCCGTTTTTCAAGCACCGCGGTTTTTCGTTCTTTTTCAAAACCGCTGTCACTCGGGAAATAGAAAACCGCCTGTTTGAGGGAGTCGGGGAGATATTGCTGAGCAACCCAATGATCCTTGTAGGCATGGGGGTATTTATATCCTTCTCCGTGCCCAAAGCCTTTTTGATCGCGGTTGCCATCCTTCAGATGGTTGGGGACTTCTGCGAATTCCTGTTCAACGGCGGCAAGCGCGTCAAAATATCCCATCGTGGAGTTGGATTTGGGGCTGGTCGCGAGGTACAGCGCAGCGATGCGGTCAAAGGCCTGGGCGCAGGCGTTGACCGTGGAGATAGCGCCGGGATCTGCAAGGCCGATATCTTCCGCCGCGAGTATCAGAAGACGTCTGAAAATGAAGGATGGATCTTCACCGGCATAAATCATGCGGGCAAGCCAGTAGAGGGCGGCATCGGGATCTGAGCCCCTGATGCTCTTGATAAAGGCGCTGATTGCATCGTAGTGGTAATCTCCATCTTTGTCATACAGAACCGCTCGCTTCTGGATGCTTTCTTCTGCAATTGCCATCGAAATCTCGATAGCTTCACCGTCTCGGGGCGGCCAGGCCGGAACCGAGGTTTCCACCGCCAGCTCGAGCGCGTTCAGAAGACTCCGTGCATCGCCGTCCGCGGTATGGATAAGGTGTTCCAGCGCTCCTTTTTCAAAATGTATGTCGAACTTGCCGTATCCCCGCTCGGAATCGCGAAGCGCCTGCCAGGCAATTTTCTCCAGGTCAGCGTCGGTCAGTGTTTTGAGTAAAAAGACCCGGGAGCGGGAAACGAGAGCGTTGTTGACTTCGAAAAAGGGATTTTCGGTGGTAGCGCCAATCAGAATGATAGTGCCGTTTTCTACCCAGGGCAGAAGCGCGTCCTGCTGGCTTTTGTTCCAGCGGTGCACTTCATCGACAAAGAGGATGGTCCTTTTCCCATAGAGATCGAAATGCTCTTTCGCCTTTTCGATAGCAGTTCTCAGATCAGCGATGCCCGCCAGAACAGCGTTCAGAGACAGGAAATTACTGCTGGTGGTGTTGGCAATGATCCGGGCGAGGGTAGTTTTCCCAGTCCCCGGAGGACCGGACAGCAGAATGGAGCTGAGCTGGTCTTTCTGGATTGCCCGTCTGAGCAAGCGTCCCGGCCCTACGATATGATCCTGTCCTATAAACTCATCCAGCGTGCGGGGCCGCATCCTGGCGGCGAGCGGCTCGCGGGATGCTTCACCTCGGTAGTCATGAGAAAACAGTGTGTCCTTGCCGCTCTTTGCCATTATTTTTATAAGTTATTCGGCTGTCCAACCGGACCACTTCGACGTGCCGCTGTCATAGTCGGTTCGATAGAGGCCGTAGGTTGAGCTCCCCTGGGCCGACAGTGCGATAAAAAATGATTTCCCGTCTTTCGACCCATAAAAACCGTTTACAGGCTTTCCGTAAACCGTGGAAGCATAGAGGCTCGCGGTCGCATTCACCAGAATGCCATCCTTTCCTTCTGTATAGGTGCTGGTTGAAGGTGTGAACTCACTGTAACCATCATATGCATCTGATTTCGCTATAATGAGATAATCAGTTGAAGGATTGCCCGGCATGGCGATTGGCCCAAGTTTGAGGTCGGTTTTGACCGTAGCATGAGTCCAGGAGCCAGTTTGATAGGCATAGAGCAGCCCATCTGCGGTTGTCACAAAGACCTTTCCTGCTGCAGTGTCAGCGCAGATACCGCCAATGGTTTTTGTATCAGCCTTTGGAGAACCAGCCGAAGCTTCTTCAGCCATGCTTCCGGCGAGACCCTTGTAAAGAGCAGAAGATGTCGCTGCCCAATAGGATGTCCCGTCAAAGGCAACCGATAGAACGCCTGAAGTCAGGCCGCCAAGCCCCGCACCGGCGAGCGCAAAACCGCTTCCGTCATCATAATAGAGCTTGTAATTGTTTTCGGCCGGGCTGCCGTGCGCGGCGACAAAAAGCGCGCCGTTGACCAGCCACATCCCGTCTATGGCAAGACCCGAAAGGCTTGTCGAAGTCACTGTAGTCCAGCTGGATCCGCCGTCTGTCGATTTATAAATCCCCAGAAGGCTGTTATCCGTGTTCGATGAAATTGCGGCGTACACCGTGGACGTGCCGTCGCCTGCAATTCCGTTGCAGAAATAATTCGTATTATTAGCAACAGAAAGAACATTCCAGCCTGTCCCTGTTTTCGGACGGAAATAAATCTTCGCCATGGCGGCATAGAAATTGCTACCATCTTCCGCTACCGACTTGACGCTTGCGTTGAGGAAAACATCGGTTCCAGTCTGTTTCTTTTCAGTCTGGATACTCTGGAAAACCCCAAACGTATTGTCGCAGGAAAAAACTGTGCCAAGCATGAAGAGCGTTGCTGCAAGAAGAGCAAACGCCGTTCCTAAAAAATTCTTTTTCATGGTGTGCTCCTAGAAATGATACAGCGCGGACAATGTCAGCCCAAGAAAATTGCCGTATCGGGTCAGGCTGGAAGATGTGCCGGTATGGATTTCCGGAATCAGCCAGTAGCTC
>JAJTBL010000218.1 GCA_021286925.1 Spirochaetia bacterium
GCAGTGTGTGAAAAAATAGCAAGGAGGTTTTTGATGAAAGTTATCGATTTGACGATTCCCCTCGGTATCGGGACACCGCCCTGGCCAACCTATATTCCTTTGCAGGTTCAGTATTTCAAGCGGCTGGCACCAAACGGCGCGAACGGCCAGGTTGTCACGCATTCAAACCATGTCGGCACCCATCTGGACGGAGAAATTCATTTCTACACACCCGGCAAGGATATTGCAAGCCTGGACATGGATTTCCTCGTCCACGAAGGCGCTGTCGTCGATCTGTCGGATGTCTGCGGCCCCTATGATGTCTATACATCGAAAATGGTTGAAGAACGGGTGGAAGTTAAAGAAGGCGACATCCTCATCATCCATACCGGATTCCACCACTATGGCTGGGACCAGCCGACGGGAAACGAAATCACTTATATGATCAAGCACCCGGGGCCGGATCGCGAATTCGCGGAATGGGCCAAAAAGAAGAAGCTGCGCTGGATTGGCGTTGACTGCGGCTCGGCCGATCATCCCATGAACACAAAAATCCGCGAGTGGATGCCGCGGGAAGCCAAGGAGTGCAATGAGCACTTCATGAAAAAATACGGCAAAACCCTCGACGAAGTTTTCTCCGAGGACAAATACCAGCTTATGCATATCGAAATGTTTGACAAAGGCATTATCCATGCCGAATGCGTGGGCGGCGATATCGACCTTCTGCTGAACCAGCGGGCGGTGATTGGCTGTTATCCGTGGCGTTTTGTGGACGGCGAATCCTCGATCGCCCGCATCGTTGCCCATGTCGATGATGACCGCTACGAAGAGCTGATGAAAAAGAAAGCCAAAGCGGAGCTGACACGTTTCGGCGATGTCGCGGGGGCGAAGAACCCATGGCTCCACGAAGAAGCTAAAAAACTGCACAGAAAATAGAATCAAGCATTGGAATCTGCGCGGCGCGGACTTACCCGTGCCGCAGCAGCTGGAAGGAATTATGGCGGGAAGAAACCTGAGCGGCGAAATCTATGAGACGCTTGCGGATCGAATAAAATCCTGGCGCTATCTGCCTGGCCATCGATTCACCGAAGAAGACTTGTGCCGGGAGTTCTCCGTCAGCCGGAGTCCGGTGCGCGAAGCGCTCAATATGCTGGTCGAAGCCAACCTGATCCAGAAAGAAGAGCGAAAAGGGTATCGAGTTCGCAAGATGGACCTCAGAGAGCTGATCGAACTCTACAATACCCGTCTTATCCTCGAGCTGGCAGTCATCGATATGCTGTGCGACAAAGGAATTCCTGTCCAGACCATACAAGAGCTCAAGACTCGCTGGGAAAAACTTCAAAATGCGCTCCCCGCAATGGCGCAGGAAGCCGCGCTTGAAGATGAACGTTTTCACGAAGCGCTGGCTGAAGCGGCAGACAATCGAGTTATCCAGCGTCTTCTGAAAGAAATCGATCAGGATATCCGCTTTGTCCGGCTGTCCGACATAACCGATCAGGAACGGCTGAAAAAAACCTGCTCGGATCACCTCAGGATTCTCGCTGCCCTGGAAGCAGGGGATCGGGAATTGGCCAAACGAACCTTGTCGGAAAATATCATATGGGGCAGGGACAAGGTCGCCTCTGCGCTGAAGGACGCGCTTATCCATGCCTGTGATGTCGCGTGAGCAAGCCAGGCTGACCGCCATCCTCCGGGGGTCCTGTTTTCCAAAGGAACCTTTTCCCTTTGTGATACATTCAATATTTCCCTCTGCAATAAATATTTCAAAAGAAAATGACGAACTTCTTTCGTCGTTTGTTCTGAAAAAAGCGACAATGCATCCGCGCGCTGTTCTCGTTCGTGCAGAAGACCAGGCGATCGTTGATTTTACAAGGCTCAGCCTTGTGCCGGGTATGCAGGGTTATGCAGATGCCGATGGTTTTCATATTCGATCAGAACTCTTCATTCAGTACGCTCCAGACCTCACCGCGCTGTCATCCTCCCAAATTTCAATCGAAGTATCGGACTTGCACCATGATTGGCCGCATCTCGGTGAGTATTGCTTTGCACAGCTTTCAGCGCTCCAGAAGCAGAAAAATGCCGACCTCGATATCCAAACCCTTGTCGGAGGCGAAGCTGAGGCCGCTTTGCCAGCTTGCACTCCCTTCGATGCAAGACGGCGTGCGTTGCTGATCAATTCGATCCAAAATCTTGGAAAGGCCATGTGGCAGGCAGATGCCGAATCAGCGCTCCGCCATGCATGCAGGCTGATCGGCCTCGGGCAAGGGCTGACGCCCGCAGGTGACGATTTTCTGACTGGCTTCAGCTACGCGCTCCTGTGCCGAAAGGAAACAGAAGAAAAACAAACCCACGCTGTGCGTGAATTTTTAAACGGACTCGAGAACCGGCTCAGAAGCGAGCCCGGCCAGACAAATGATATTTCAAGAACCTTCTTATTGCTTTCCCTGTCAGGAGAAGCCTCGGAAGCGCTGAAGCGCCTTGCATTGGCCTTCGCAGGCGGCTTTTCCCGGCAGCAATTCGAATTCGCTCTGCAGGTCCTGTCGGATATCGGACACAGCTCGGGACTCGACGCGGCCTGCGGTTTTATCTACGGCTTATCCCAGAATGACAGGGCTTTTGGCAAAAGCGTTCAAGCTTTTGCGAATTCCCAGCCATGCAGATTGTAAGGAGGCAGTATGCTGCATGAATTCACGTATGGAGCGCCAGTGACCAGAGAGGACCTTTTCAAGCTCCTCGACGACCACGGGAGCGAAGCGAAAATTCTGGCGGGCGGAACAGATTTGTTGGTCAATATCCGCAACGGCATCATGAAACCGGCAGTCGTTGTCGATGTCAAGAAAATTCCCCGGTACAGAGACATAAGCTACAGCGTACAGGAAGGACTGGTGATTCGACCTGCTGTCACGATCAACGATATTCTGAGAAATCATGAAATTCAGGAAAATTATCCTTTGCTGCAGGAATGCGGGCATGATTTGGCATCGTACCAGATACGGAATCGTGCGACTGCCATTGGCAATGTGGTCAACGCTTCTCCCTGTTCAGACATGGCACCTGCATTGCTTTGCCTGGGGGCCCAGGCTGTCATCGCGTCTTCAAACGGAACGAGGACGCTCCCATTTTCCGGATTTTTTACGGGGGTCAAGAAAACGGTGCTCCAGACGGGAGAGGTTCTGGAAGCTATCGCCATCCCCGCCTCTGCGAGAGGCGCAAAAGGAGCTTATAAAAAGCTGAAAAGAATCAATGGCCACGACCTTGGCATCGTCGGGGTTGCGGTCAGCATCAAGGACGATATTCTCAGGATTGCGGTCAGTTCCGCGGCTCCGACACCGGTTGTGACCCCCGATCTGCCGGCAGACATCCCCGCTGAAGATGCGGTCGCAGCAACGATGAACATTATCAGCCCCATCAGCGATGTCCGCTGTTCCAAAGAGTACCGGGAATTCATGGTTGGCGTGTTTGTCAGAAGATTGCTGGCGGAGGTGAGAAAATGAGGGTAAAACTGACGGTAAATGGCGAGCTTTACGAGCGTGACGTCAAAGATAATAAAACACTGCTTCGTTTTCTCCGAGAAGACCTGGGTTTTCTCGGGCCGAAGGAGGGATGCGGCGCGGGTGAGTGCGGCGCCTGCACCGTTTTCATGAACGGCAAAACCGTAAATTCCTGCATGGTGCTGGCCGCTGAGGCT
>JAJTBL010000219.1 GCA_021286925.1 Spirochaetia bacterium
CGCTTGAAACGCTGAAAGCACGAGGATTCATTCAGCAGTGTACGGACATTGAAGGTTTGTCGAAGGTTATGGATGAAGGCCCAGTGACGTTCTATGTGGGATGCGATCCAACCGGACCATCCCTGCATATCGGGCATATGGTTCCATTTTTCGCGTTACGGCATCTCCGGGACGCTGGCCACATTGGGATTGCCTTGCTCGGCGGCGGGACAGCCAGAATCGGTGATCCGTCCGGCAAGAGCGAAATGCGGAAAATGATTTCGTATGAAGACATCGATCGGAACGCTGATCTTTTCAAAGCTCAGCTTGACCGATTTATCGGCTTTGACGGCCAGCATTCTTTTACCGCAAACAATAAAGATTGGCTCGCCAATCTCAACTATATCGAATTTCTCAGGGATATCGGCAAGCACTTTTCCGTTAACCGGATGTTGTCGTTCGAAGCATATAAAATTCGAATGGAAACAGGCCTTTCCTTTATAGAGTTCAATTATCAGCTTCTGCAAAGTTATGATTTTCTGCAACTGTATAAGCGGCATGGCTGCAGACTCCAGATAGGCGGGGATGATCAGTGGGGCAATATCGTTGCCGGCATCGAGCTGATACGCAGAGTTGAACAGGCAGAATGTTTTGGCCTTACTTTCCCGTTGGTCATGACAAGCGACGGGAAAAAGATGGGAAAGACTGAAAAAGGCGCGCTTTTCCTCGATCCGGCCATGACCAGCCCCTATGACTTTTTCCAGTATTGGCGGAATGTTCAGGACGCCGACGTTGAGCGTTTCCTGCTGATGTTCACCTTCCTGCCAGTCGATGAATGCAAAAGGCTTGCTGCGGGCAAGGATGCGGAAATCAATAAAGCCAAGGAGCGGCTTGCCTGGGAAGTGACTGCGCTGATTCACGGGAAAGAAGAAGCAGATAAGGCTTTGAGTGCAGCGAGAGCAGCGTTTGGCGGTGGCGGCAATGCCGATGAACTGCCCAGCGCAACATTGCCTTCAAGCCGGCTGGAATCTGGTATTGGAGTTTTGGATCTCTTTGTGGAATCAGGACTTGTAAGTTCGAAGAGCGAAGCCCGGCGTCTAGTGCAACAAGGCGGTGCTTCGGTCAATGGTGTAAAAATAACCGATGAAACCGCGCAGATTGGGACCCAGGATCTCGATGAAGGCATTCTCTTCCTGCGGGCAGGTAAAAAGCGTGTCTGCAGAGTCATTGTTCAGTAATAAAAAAAGGCAGGTTTGAACCTGCCTTTTTTTTCTCAATTTATTCTTCCACGCCAGCCTGTTTCTTCAGTTCATGTCTCCGCTTTCGATATTGAACAATAGGGTAGTCACCCTGAAAAAGGTTTTCGCCGATGGCAAGCGCTGATGCTTTTGGTCTTTGTGTTATGACAACGCGGCGGTCCTGATGCGCCACGAAAAGATTAAACGGCATCGCTGATTTCGCGATAAATGTGCCAATACCCGGGATACGAGCGAAGGCCTGATAAAAGCGCAGGTAGAGCAGGGTGTTTTCTTCGTCGACAGGGACAAAGGCGGCGACAACGCGCACTTTGTCGTCAATTCTGTTTTCCCAGAGGTTCGGGAAGAGAAATTCGATTTTATAATTATTGGGAGAGGGAATCGGAACTTCAGAATTTTTTTCGGCGTCTGTCCCCGGTCGACCTCATTATACACATACATGAAGAACTTGTTTTGATGCACCCATTCAATGCCAGGTCCGTTGACGAGCGTTCGATTGCCCCGTCCAATGGTGTTATAGTGAACAAAGGGAAGGTGGACACAATCGAGCTGATTTTCTATAACCCTTGAATAATGGGCATTCCAGTGATCGATGCTGTTTGCGTACTTCGCTTCCTCGGGAATATCATCGAAAAACTCTGGCTTTTCAGGGGATGGCGCTGAATCACCCCACCAAATCCAGATAAAACCATGATCCTCAAAAGCCGGGTATGAATGCACTTTAAAGTTGGGCGGCACCGGTGCGCTTTTGCCATTCGCTGGGATAACGGTACATTTACCGGCTGGGTCATATTCAAGTCCATGGAAAGGACACTGGATAGTATCATGTTCGCAGAGTTTGCCGATCGAGAGCGCAACGCCGCGATGTGCGCATTTATCGGCCAGACAGACCGGTTTCCCCTCACGCGTTCTGTAGAAAACCAGCTTTTCGCCCAGACGTGTGACGCCCAGCGGCCTGTCCTTCAATTGCCAGGATTCAAGCACCACATACCATTGATTCGGGATCATAGAGCCTCCTTTATAGCAAATCCAGAGCGACATTGAACATTGCGTCAAGCGCTGTCTGCCGTTCAAGCGGCGTCATTTCTTTTCTGCTGATATTGGAGTCTGAGCAGGTCAGCAAGGTCAGCGCCTTTTTTTTGAGGTATGCTGCGTTGCAGTAAAGCGCGTAGCATTCCATATCGGTCGCGGCGCATCCCATGTCGGCCCATTTTTTCCAACCTTTTTCAGGCGGAAGTGCGCTGTAGAGAGAAAAAACATCGGAGGAGAAAATGCCGCCAGTCCAGAATTTTATACCGCGATTCCGGGCTGATGTCACTGCTTTTTCAAGCAGGCCATAGTCAGCGCAGGGGGAAAAGCTACCGTGAAGGTCATATTGATGGGCATAATTGGAATCGGTCGAGGCTGTCATCGCGATAACAAGATCACCAACATCGATAGCGTCTGTCATACCGCCGCAGGTGCCGATTCGAACTATCTGTTCAACTCCATAAAAGGCAAAAAGCTCAAAAGAGTAGATGCCCATGGATGGGCCGCCCATTCCAGAGCCCATGATTGTGACATCTTTACCGTTATATCGGCCTGTGTAGCCGAACATGTTTCTGACGGCATTGATTTGCCGCACGTCCGATAATCGCGTTTCCGCAATGTGCCGTGCGCGCAAAGGATCCCCTGGCATCAAGACAGTTTTGGCAATGTCGCCGCTTTTCGCGGTGTTGTGAGGGGTCCCATCCGAAAAATGTGCAAGGCCGCGCTCTTCAATCTGATGAAAAAACGAATGATCCATGGCAGTGCTCCTTCAGCTTCCGCTCCGCTCGTAGGGTTGTCCGGCAGCGCGTGGCGCGTATTCTTTGCCGGAAAAGAGAATCAAGGTAATCAGAGTGATGATGTATGGCATGACAGAAAAGAATTCGGATGGCAGGAAACGCAGGCTCTGAATATTGACCATATAGATTGCGAGTGCAACGGCTGTACCAAAAAGCAAGGAAGCGCCGGTAACTCCTTTGGGAAGCCATCGCCCGAAGGAGACAGCCGCCAGCGCGATAAAGCCAGCCCCATTAATGGTATATATGGTATATTGAATAGTCTGCGTCAAAACCAGACAGCCGCCGGCAAGTCCGGCAAGCGCCCCGGAAATCATGACTGCGATATACCGCATTTTCCTGACGTTGATACCGGCCGAAGCCGCTGCTTGCGGATGTTCGCCGCATGCCCGAAGTCTCATGCCAAAAGGCCGCTTGTACAGCAAAAACCAGGAAATGAGAACGATGACCAGCGCAATCCATGCAGTTGGATAGATGCCCCACAGCCCTGGCATCATGCCAAGTCGAAATGGCGCTGTCCTTTCCATTTTGAAAATTATCTGAGCCAGAAAGGCTGTGGCGCCGGTTGACAGCA
>JAJTBL010000220.1 GCA_021286925.1 Spirochaetia bacterium
CGCCATCTCCTGGCAGAAAATGCTCGGCCTCCAGCGGATGGAACTCTTTCCCTTCGATTGGCTCACCATATCCGCGACCAGCAGTGTTGTCGGCGCCAAGCGTTTCGAGCTGGGCTACATGTCGCCGCTTCTGTTTTCGGTCATGTACCAGAACCAGCTCGCTGATATCGACAATCTGGCGGTGCAGATCGATGGGAGCGTACAGGTGCCGAGGCTTGGCAAGCTGTACCTTTCGTTCTACGCCGATGAAATGGAAATTACGCACCTCGATGAGCTTTTCACCAAGGCGCGGAACATGTTCGCTCTGCAGGGCGGCGCGAAAATCCCGCTTTCCTTTGCCGGTCTGTCCTTCGCGACCCTGACCGCGCAGTACACCAAGATTGAGCCTTTCGTGTACGCCCACTACCCGACCTGGTATCCGGATTACCGGCTCCGGGTGGATACGTCCTACACGCAGGACGGCGAAAACCTTGGCTATTATTTAAAGCCGAATTCAGACGAATTCCTCGTAAAGTTCGAGGCAATGCCGGCGCCGGGCTTGCGGACAACGCTGAAGTATGCCTTCGTCCGGCATGGGGACAACCCTTCAAAAAACCGCGGGGATCTGGTTGTTTTCGGCGATGTCAACAAGGATTTGCCCTATACGCCGGCGGGTATCGCCCTCGAGAAGCATTTCCTGCACGATGGGCTCTATGATTTCAATCATATCGCGTCGCTGAACCTGAGCTGGCGCCCGCTGGAAGCCAGACTTCCCTTTGAGCTGGGGCTAGGCTATGGGTTTTCCTACACCTGGTGGGAAGACACGAATGGCTGCGGCGAGCCGGTCCCGGCGCCTTCCCTGAAAAATCTGCTCGAGCTGTCGGTCAAGCTGTTCTGGTAGCGGGCAGGGCGGAAGCGGTTTTCAGTCAGGTAGCGTCATCCGCGGTTGCGGTCGTTCACCCCTTTGATGCGAGGCATGGGACCGAGGTACAGCGAGCGGTCACCGCCTTCCCGGTCGATGCAGTCCTGAACCTGCTGCTGGACAGTTCGGGCAAAGTGGATGGCGGCATGGATGTTTTCCCGCTGGGAAGCAGAGCGGGGCGGCGGTTGGATTGGTTCAAGTATGATGACAGAGGCGCGAAGGCGCCTCTTTTTTTTTAGTACCGTGACCAGGGGAATCACGGGTGCCTGGAACAAAATCGCGTAATAAAAAGCGCCAGCCTTGAAGGTTTTAACCTCCTGGTTGAGCAGAAAGCATTCGCCTTCGGGATAAAAATGAATCATGCGCCGCTTCTCCAGCGCGGTTTTCACGGCTGATTCGATATCAGGTAAGCGCTTGGGATCCGGCGGGAGGGGGATGCCGCCGAGAAGCTGGACCAGTGTTCCCAAAATTGGGGTGAACAGGGTTTCCTCGAGCAAAGTAAAGTAGGTAAATCGCGGGAAAAGCGCCGCACCTTGGAGCAGGGGATCCAGCGGCAGGGTATGGTTGCTGATAAGCATGGCGGGCAGATTCTGCTTTGAAATTCGACCTTTGACTCGAAATCCATACAGAAATTTTATAAGAGGCCAGCCGATCAGAAAGACAATGACGGAAAGAAGCCGCGAAAGCGCAAGAAAAAACGGCTTTCGGTTGAGCAGGGGATCGCCGCGTTTATAGGCCATGGGAAACCACCCCGCCGGCGCCAAGGCCTGGCATTTTGGTGCTGACAGCCTTCATCGAAGGGGCCGTCCTTTCCATTCCAAAGCTTTGCCGGTCAGCTGTGCAGCGAAGGCGCGCCAGGCGGCCGACAGCACGTTGACCATAACCAGCGGATAGATCAGGGGCACATACCAGGGCAGGCTTCGTTCGATGGTAACCAAAATCCACGAATACAGCATGAAAATGACGCTGATGTTGAAAAACGGCTGGCTTGCGGCAAAACCGGCGGGCACCCAGAACATTCCGATGAGAGGGATGAAAAAAAAGAGCGGCACCGCAGCGGTCGCACCGAGCAGCAGAAGAGCGTTATGATCAAAATAATCAAAGACATTTTTCGCGATGCCCAGTTTTGCGCTTTTATAGCTGTCGTACATACGGCAATCAACCGAAGGCTTCAAATCAGCGAAAATAATCCGGTGCCCCGCTTTTTTAAAAAGCCGCGCTACTCGGACATCCTCGGTCACTTCATGCTTGACCCGCGCATAGCCGCCAAACCGCACAAATTTAATCGCTTTGAACAGCATGAACTGCCCGATGGCATGCGAGATCGCGGGGCTTTTCGTGTACGGCACCAGCCAGAGCGGCATCGCGACCATCGTGAGCAAATAAATGGAAGGAATGATCTGAGCTTCTCCGAAGGACCCGGTGGTGTGGTGCACATAGCCCGTCACCAGATCGGCTTCATAACGTTGGGCGAGAGCCACCGCGCGCCCGATTGAGTCAGGCTTGTGGAGCGTGTCGGCGTCGGTGAAGAGAACATAGACGCCGTCAGAGCGCTCAAGCAGTTTCTGCATGGCATGGGGCTTGCCGAACCAGCCCGTCTCAAGCGGTTCGCCATGGATGACGTGCACAAACCCTGGATACTCGCGGGCATAGTGATCCAGGATTTTACCGGTTCCATCGGTGGAATCGTCGTCATAAAGGTAGATATTGTAGTTTTGATAGTCCTGGACGAGGAGCGATTCAAGGCAGGGAATAATTCGCTTTTCTTCATTTCTGGCAGGAATGAGGACGCTGACTTTCGGCCCTTTCTTCAGCGGCTTGGGGAAGAGGGTATGCGACAGCCAGATAACGTTGGAGAGCGTGATCAACAGAATAAAACCGCCGGCGATAGTGCAGAGGATTGCATAATAATAGACAATCGTTGTGATGTTCATTGTTTCAGCTTCTCCAGTTCCTCGCGGGCATAGCTGTTGTTGGGGTACAGTTCCTGCGCTTTGGAAAACCAGAAGACTGCGTCTGATTTCTGTCCCAGTTTTTCATAGGCGGTTCCCAGACAGGCGCGGATATCGAATAAATCATCGCGGGCAAAGCCTTCGGGTTTTGCTTTGAGAAGCGCGGTCAGCTCTGCAATAGCCTGCCTGGGGTTGCCGCCGAAAATGGGCGGCGGATACGCCTTGGACGCCGCGGATGTTATCAGCGCGCCGACATGGCTCGGATCCAGGCTCAGAATTTTTTTCGTGTATTGAGAAATTTTGGGGCCGTTCGAAATCAGAAAAGCCATGTCCTTGAGCAGGCAGAGTTCGGACAGCGCCCGAGTCATCGCCATCAAGCCCTCGGCAGTTTCGCCGGCAGGCATCGATTTTTTCGCATACTCAAGCGCCGCTTCAAAATGAAGGACGGCGCTTTTTTTATCACCATGCTCCTTGAATGACCGCGCGATAAAGTATTCGATCCGCGAAGCCGCCAGCTCGGTTTCGTTCTGCGGAAGGCTTGCGAGGAGCATCTGTCCTTGCTGGAGAATTTCCCGGGGCTCGGCGTTGTTGTAAACCCCGTCGCGGAGAGCGGCAAGCTGCGCTGAAAAAGCAGGCGGAAGGCTGGAAAAGCCCGAGACGGGGACAGAACCGCCGCTGCCGGCTCCGGTGCCGGAGGCACTGCCAGCCTGGAAGCTCCCCAGGAGGCTGCCTGCCGCGGCCTGACCTGATA
>JAJTBL010000221.1 GCA_021286925.1 Spirochaetia bacterium
CTTCGGAAATTTCGACTTTGGGCAGGGGGATTTCAATGCCGGCGGTGGTGGGCGCTTCAACTTTGGGATACACATCATAGAGAACGCTGACAGTGAAATCTTTGTCCACCGCGAATTCAGGCTTTCCGTCGAGTTCCGGTGTGTCATACATCAGCGGCTTCTCTTCGCTGGCTTTCAGACCCTCTTCAACAGCCTTCTCCAGAACGCGTCCCATGGCGTCAAGCCGGAGGCTTTCGCCAAATTTCCGTTCCAGGACGGAAGCCGGCACATGGCCTTTTCGGAAGCCATCGATTTTTACTGAATTGATATACTCTTTCATCATGCTGTCATATTCTTTTCGAACTTCGGCAGCAGGGACGGTGAGGGTAAGCCGCACTCGTGATTTTTCAAGTTTCTCGAATTTTGTGTCGGTGATAACCATTGGATCCTCTCGGAAGGAAAAATTTGCCTGGCCACCAAGGCCGGCCGGAACCGAAAAGACTGTCAAAACTAGTATATGTCTTTTCTGCGCAAAAAAAAAGGCGATTCGGCAAGGTTCCGAATCGCCACATTGTTCAAGCGGGAAACGGGAGTCGGACCCGCGACATCCACCTTGGCAAGGTGGCGCTCTACCACTGAGCTATTCCCGCACATTGAAGCACCCTTCCGGTTGCCTATTGTACATACCTGGCAGAGCAGGAGCACAACCTGCGAGAGAAGGGACTTGAACCCTTACGCCGAAAGGCACTAGATCCTAAGTCTAGCGTGTCTGCCATTCCACCACTCTCGCGCATTTTGCCGCGCATCGTAGCGGAACAGCCGCATTTTTGTCAAGAGCATGTTAATCAGCTTTTTAAAGCTGAAATCTTTGCTCCGGACTAGTGAGCCGCGCAGGCATCGAACCTGCGACCCGCAGATTAAGAGTCTGCTGCTCTGCCAGCTGAGCTAGCGGCCCAAGGAAAACCGAAAAATGCGTCCGACAGGAATCGAACCTGCGACCTACGGATTCGAAGTCCGTCGCTCTATCCAGCTGAGCTACGAACGCCCATTCGGTACAGTCCCAATTCCTCTAAGCTGGTGCAGGATTCGGGCTCGGGTGGGTGATGGGGTTTGAACCCACGACAACCAGATCCACAGTCTGGCACTCTACCACCTGAGCTACACCCACCGTGCAATCGGCAGGAGATACAATGCCGAAAAACTCTGCTGTGTGTCAAGGGGAAAATTAAAAAAATGAAAAAAAAATCAGTCGGCGTACCATGGGCGATAGAGATGGACATTTTCGAGCAGTTCAAAGGCCGGTTTCGCGATTTCCTGCATCTGCTGGTAACGCAACGGGGTCTTCGTATAGTTGTAATCAGGATGGTAGGGGGTAAGGTGAAGCGGAATCTGCGGGGAAATTGATGCAAGAAATTCCGCGATGCTCTTGATTTCGTCCGGCTGGTCCAGAATGCCTGGAACTAGAAGGCTGGTTATCTCAACATGGGAGGTTTCATATGCAATTTGTATAAAATTTTGCACAGCATGAAGGTCTCCCCCGAGCATGGTTCGGTATCGTTCTTCGGATGCTGTTTTAAAGTCAACATTGACTGCGTCGGTCAGACTGAGCAGTGCTTCTGCGGGCGATGAGCAGATTGAGCCATTTGTCACCAGGATTGTCGCAAGATGCGAGGCTTTTGCGAGTTTGAATGTTTCAAGGGCATATTCGATATGTATGGTTGGTTCTGAATACGTCAAGCTGATTGACGGGCATCCCGATTCAAACGCTTTCTGCACCAGGGCTTGAGGACTCAATAAAACGGTTTTTTGCATCATTACTGGTTTGGGATGGGAGATACTCCAGTTCTGGCAAAAAGGGCACTTCAGATTGCAGTGCCAGAAACCTGCTGAAAAGGTAAAACTTCCCGGCATGAAGTGTAAAAGCGGTTTTTTTTCAACAGGATCGATCGCCAGGGAAGAGATGTGTCCATACAGCGGTATTGAAAGGCTTCCCGCTTTGTTGGTTCTGGCTTTGCAGATGCCCCATTGCCCTGGCTGCAGCACGCAGGCGTGGGGGCAGAGCAGACACTGTACGCGGCTGTCATCCAACGCAGCAAAATAGGCCGCCTGCGCTTGAAAAGGCTCTTCAGTCATACAGCTTTCATGAATTCCTTGCTTTGCCGGCTCCACTGGCTGCCGGCAAAACTATATATTTAAGTAGTTTTATCGCTACCGGTATTCTACTTTCCGGCCGTTTTTGCATGGAAGAATGCGTTGAAGCGCTCCCGCAGATGTTCGGAGTCAAGGGGACCGGAAGATTTTTCATTGACCTCGAAAGGCTCGTAACGAAGCGCAATGGCACCGCGCCGAACCCAGATTCTGACCAGCTGGCGTGCAGTGCCTAATTCGTCAACAAGAGAGGGAAGTTCATCAGCGGCTAAAACATCACTGATGCGGAATTCGATGATGACACCGGCTTCGATCCATTTCAGACTATCCTGCCTGTCGGTCAGGAGCAGACATTTTTCTGGATCATAGGGATGCTTGCGCAGGGTTCCTATAAAGGAAACAGCATCCATTGCGCTGTGATCATGATAGCGCTCTATTTCGAAGAAGGGGGGAGATTCAAGATATTCGGTGATGCTCATGAATACCTCCTTTCAGCTGATATGTTCGATAATCGATAGTATAAAACAAACTTCGTCTGAAAACTATACAGAAATTGAGCCAATTTCAAAGGTATTTGAATAGATCCTCACAGCGATTGGAAAAACGAATTCGGCCATCTTCCTTTTGCTCTGATGAGAAAGGCCAAAGCCCAGAGAATAAGGAGGGCTGCCATGCTTCGGGCAAAGATGTCGCCGTAACGGGTATATATCGTGAGGTTCTGTGTCGTATAGACCGGAATGGATACCATGGCAGCGGTCGCGGTAAACTGCGGCAGTTCGAAAATATTTCTGCCGGTTGGGTCGATGACACAGCTGACGCCTGAGTTGGTACTGCGGACAAGGGTTCGGCGGTTTTCGATTGCCCTGAATCGGGCGATTGCCCAATGCTGGATCTGCGCGCTTTCACGGCGTGACCATGAGTCATTCGTCAAATTGATAAAAAGCTCGGCGCCTTGCAGAATGTACTGCCGGCACAGATCGGAAAAGGCGTCTTCAAAACAGATTGGTGTTGCAAATTGTACTTTTTCGCCTGTCTGCAGTGGAATCGTAAAAAGAGAAATTCGGGTTCCCATGACCCAGCCGCCTTCGAGCCCGACCTTTTCGCGCATAACTTTCCTGAACCATTCGTATTCCCAGAGCGGAATGGCTTCCGCAAAGGGCACTGGGTGGATTTTAGCGTATGAGCCATGCTGAACCCCTGCAGAATCGACGAGAATCACGGAGTTGCTCGCTTCGTAGGTGTTCCAATCCAGTACAACCGGCGCGCCTGTCAGGAGATGAACTTGATAGGATCGTAAGAATTCGGTCAGAGAAAGATCAGCAGGGTGGCTGGCAAACCAGGATCTGAAATCCTCATACGGGCGCCGCAAGCTTGTTTCGCTAAAAACTACAAGGTCCGCAGCGCGTCCAGAAGCATTTTGCGCGGTGTCCAGGGCTTTTTTTGCGTGATTAATATTGGACTCCAGGGCTG
>JAJTBL010000222.1 GCA_021286925.1 Spirochaetia bacterium
TTCTGCGGGCGACATAATTGGCAGCCCATTCCGCCGCCATTTCATAATTGTCCCTGATGATGAGCCGCATGTTCAAACCTCGCTTGGCATCGATGAAATTTTTGAAAACACAACGTTCCCGCCCACAATGGCGGCCAGCACAGAAAAATCTTTGCCGAGAATAGTTAAATCTGCCCGATAGCCGGGGCTCAGCTCGCCGCGCCGCGGCAAACGCAAAATCCTCGCCGGGTTGGATGTCGCCATCTTTACCGCGGTTTCAAGCGGTATCCCTATGTCGGCGAGATTTTTCAGGCCGTTCACCATGGTAAGAGAACTGCCAGCGATCACATGGTCTATTTTTCTGAAGAACAAGCCATCTTCTTTTATCACTTCTTCATGATTGGCGATAAGCGGGTAATTTTTTTGTTCTGTCGGCTTTAAAGAATCCGTCACGAGAACGATGTTGGTGTCGGGTTTGTCCCGTACCAGCAGGCGTATGAGGTCTGGGTGCACATGCTTGCCGTCGGCAATGATTTCGCAGGAAAGATCCGGCTGGATGAGGATGGCACCGACCGCGTTCGGGTTTCGATGATGAAGTCTGCTCATCGCGTTGAAAAAATGGGTCGAATGCCTGATCCCCGCCTGCATTCCCTCAATCATGTTCTCATAGGTCGCGTCGGTATGGCCTGCCTGGAGGACTATCCCGACTTTGGCGCAATAGAGGGCGAGTTCCCGCATACCCTTCAGTTCAGGCGCCACGGTCATGTTGGTGATGTGCCCCTCGCTCGCCTCAAAAAGCCGATGCATCAATTCGATATCGACAGGACGGACAAATTCTGCCCGCTGAACGCCAAGCCGTTCCGGCGAAATGAAGGGTCCTTCAAGATGTATTCCGAGAATGGCGGCTCCTTCTTCATGTCCCATAGCCTGGACAATCGCTTTGATGGCTTTGATCATGTCGGCTTCGCTCATTGGATAGAGCGTCGGGCAGAAAGCGGTTACGCCGTATCGAGCAAGATCCCTGGACATTGCGAGTATGGATTCCGGTGTCAGATCTTCCGTTCCGTGCCCTGCAAATCCATGAATGTGGGTATCGATCAGGCCGGGCAGAATATAAGATTGCTGAGCATCAACAATCTTCGTGTCAGCAGAAAAAGCTCGCTGCTGGAAGCGGCGTTCTGAAAAAACATCGACCAGGTCAGCGCCTTCGATGAGCACGGCACTGTCAGGCATGTTCGCGTACCCTGCCAGCACGGTTCCATTATGAATACAGAGCTTCGGCATTTCTGAATCTCCCGGTACCCGCGCCATCATAGTGTCCAGCATGCTTCTATTATAGAAGAAATTGGCTGTTTTGCCATCAAGCATGGACATATTTGGCGCAGATACATCATTTCATATTATATAGTATATGAAATATATTTTCAAAATACCAGTGCCCTGGCAATATTTCAGGATTGTTGCATCCTTTCTTGACATTAACGGCCAGGAATATGACACTGCGGTCATGGATCAGCCATGGATTTTCGGAATTGACGGCGGCGGGACTTCTACCAGGATTCAAGTCGAATCGCTGGAGGGAACGGTACTCTGGTATCGGGAAAACAGCAGTATCAACCCTCGCTCGGTCGGGTGGAGCGGCGCTGAACAGGTGCTCAAGGAGCTGTTCACAGCTTTGTATCGAGAAACTGGATTGAAGCCAGGCGGCTGCACAGGTGGCTTTGCCGGAGTTGCGGGTATCGGGCGCACCGATGACTGCGAGCAGTTTACGAATATTCTGCGCCGGGCATCTGGCCTTTCCTGCCCGCTTCAGGCCGATAATGACGCAATCATCGCGCTGGCGGGGGCCTTCGAGAAAAAATCGGGGGTTTTGCTGATCTGCGGAACCGGATCCATTGCTGTCTCAGCCAATTCCGAGGGTGTCATGTTTCGCGCTGGCGGCTGGGGGCATATTCTTGGCGATGAGGGTTCAGCCTGGGACGTTGGCAGAAGGGGTCTCGCGGTGGCAAGCCGAAGCGCAGACAATCGCGCCGAAAAGACAGTCCTCCTCGGCTACGCGCTTGAATACTTTCATATCCAAGATGCCTATGACCTGATATCGGCAGTTTATGAAAATTTCAATAAAGCCCAGGTTGCTGGTTTTGCCCGATTGGTTGCCCAGGCACGCGATGAACAAGATCCGGCAGCCTGCGCCATTTTTGCATCAGCAATCACCGAACTTGAACTCCTGGTCAGAACCACGGCTGCTCATCTGCACTCATCCCGGGATAATCATCAAATCGCTTTCCGCGGCGGCTTTATCGAAAACGATGGCTGGCTTGCCGAGCATCTTTCTCAGGCGCTCACGGCTTCGCTTCCCGATTTTAAAATCATCGCGCCCCGGCACGAGCCGGTTGCTGGCGCTTGCATTCTCGCGCGTCAGCTATGAAAAACAAAAGGCGCTCCCGGAAGGAAGCGCCTCCATAAGAAAGGCTTATGATATAGTAAACCAAGTAGCGGTGTTATTGCGGCTTTACTCGTTGGAGCCCGACGCTGGAGCGTTATCCGCTGGAGCTGCCGGTGCTGACTGTTCATAGGTACCGCTGTCAGTCGCCGCTGAACCTGCATCTGCTTCAGGCTTTTTGTCTGCTTCTGAACTCTGGATAAGCGCATCATTCCACTGCTGCTGAAGGTCCTTGATGACTCCATAGACCTGGTGGCCTTCGGGATATGATCCCGAACTCTTGAAATACTGTTCTGCTGTCGCAAGATCTGCAAGAGCATCTTTGAGAACATCAACAGACTCCGCAACTTCCGCTGCTAAAAGCGCTTTGTAAAAATACAAAACTGCCAGGGAACCATCACCGGGAGCTTTAGCAATGGTTCTTTCCAGGTACTTGAATCCGGATTCTGAGTCATTAGCATTCAGCCAGGTTGAAAGAATGGAGCGGACAACATCGGGACTGCCGGGGAAAGCTGCTGTAACCTTGTCAGCGGCTGCATCGGCCGCTTCTGCATCACCAAGCCGCACCGCCACGAGATGGCGAACCAGGCCAGGCACAAACTCATCCGGGAAACTCGCTTCAAAGCCCGAAACATACTTTTCCAGAATTTCCGCGTCCTGCAGATCAAGGCCGGACTTGATTGCGACAATATAAGCGTCATTCAGCTGATTGTTGTCTTCCGGCGCGGCAATGACCTTGTCCGCTTCAGCCAGGGCTCTTGCATCATCTTGCATCGAATAGTAGGTTTCAGCCAGCTTCAGCTTCAGCCCCATGCTCTCTGGATCCAGCTCGACAGCCTTGAGAAGAACTTTTTCAGCTCCTTCAAACTGCTCAAGTGCACTTAAAACCTCAGCCTGACGATTCAAAGTTTCCTGGGTGTAAAGGTCATAGGCGAAAGCACGTTCATAATTCGCAGCTGCGCCATTGAGCACGGTATTCTGATCCTGCACCCACTGATCCTGATACTCTTTCCAGACTGTGTAATAATACGTGCCGAGCATCATGGAAAGCACCGGCGGTATAGCTTCACCGGAGGCTTCCAGTTCAGAAGCAACACGATATGGATCGAATTCGAAAGGTTCAAGATTTGTACCTTCCTCTGCTCGAACTGATTCGAGATCCTGAC
>JAJTBL010000223.1 GCA_021286925.1 Spirochaetia bacterium
TCGACAGCCTGATGCCCCTGAGCAAGGATCATATCTGGGTTCTCAAGGCAATCTGGAAAAAAGAAAAACTTTACGCGAAAGTAAAAAACGATCCTGAATGGGCTTTGAAGACCATCATCAAGAGCTTTGACAACCAAGCCGATCTGAAAAGGATTAAAGCGGAGCTAGTGCCGTCCGTGCTGAGCCTCAGCGAGTGGAATTCTTGGAGTGCCAAGGCTAAAGATATTCTGAAAACCAACAGCATGTTCGGAAATTCCGCGAATGACATTTCCGTATTCATCGTCCGCGACAGGCCTCAGTCGTTTGAAGAAAAAATCTACAACCAGTTTAAAGCCGAAAAAGATTTCTTTGCGCGAGTCAGCTATTTCAGAGAGTTTATTGAAGAGAATCGTTTCGATTCGGACTATTTTACCGAGATGCTCGGATTTTTCACCGCATACCTTAAGACAATCCAGACTGCCGATGAGTATGTGGTCTCCTCCTACTTTATCATCAAGGAGCTCGTCAGCATTGACGGACGGTATGCCCAATATCTGACCGTCAATTTCACTGAGCTTTTTGCACAAATTGAAGATCCGCTGTCTGTCTATCTCAACATCAAAGATGCGGAGCTGCGGAATTCTTTTGTGCAGAGCATCAAAACATTCATCCCTGGCTGGCCCGCCATCTTCATCAAACTCCTCCCCTACGCCCGCTCAATGAAAATGCTCGAGTGGCTCGAGTCAGCGGGGCATGAGGATTTGCTGAAAAAGATGGCGATGGACATTATCGAGAATTACCGTGACCATCGTGAAGCATTCATCTGGCTTGTCAAAGATCTGAACGAAAAACCATGGTTCGCTGATCTCGGCATCGTGTATGAAAAAATTCTTCTGACCCTGCTGCACATCATCGATATTACTTTCAAAGAAATCGAAAATCATAAAGACACCACCGAGAACAAGAAAATCAACCGGATTGTCCAGCAGTTGCTTTTCAAGGATCGCTTGCTTGAAAAATTCCTTCTGGCGCCTGAAACAACAGTTCAGACCATTGAACGCGTCTATGCGCTGTTGATGGATATCAGGGAAATCGACCCCGCGGTCAAGCTGGACATCAAACGCAAAGTCGCCGAAAAATTCCCCTCCTTCAAATTCGGCGCCGATGAAGAAAAACTCACGGTTTCACGCGGTCTGATGGTCACCGCGAAGCAGTACGAAGAAAAACAGAAACTGCTCGCCCACATCATGGAAAACGATGTCCCGCAGAACCAGCGTGAAATCGCCTTTGCGCTGTCGCTCGGCGATTTACGGGAAAACGCTGAATACAAGGCTGCGAAGGAAAAACAGGATGAGCTGAATGCGAAAGTCGGAAAACTCAAAACCGAGCTGGAAAAAGCTCAGATTTTCGACAAGACAACCGTAACTACCAGCAAGATTTCTTTTGGGACCAAGGTTGTTTTGAAAAACGAGCTGACCGGCGAAGATGAAGTCTATACGATTTTAGGTCCCTGGGAATCCGATCCTTCCAACAATGTCATTTCCTATCTTTCTCCGCTTGGTAAAAAACTGTTCAACCACAAGGTGGGAGATACTGTTTCCTTCACTATCAACGAACGGAAGTTCCAATATCGCGTTGTCAAGATAGATATTGCTGATTTCTAATCTGGAAATGCCGGACTGAAATTACAGCGAGTGCCGAAAAAGCCCTGCCTTTAACAAGGTGCGGGCTTTTTTTATAAGTTAACGCAGAGCAAGATTCGTGATTGAAGGTTTTTCAGTCCCAGATACGGCGTACCGCAAAGAGCCTGGTTCTCCAGTTGCCTTCAAAAAGGCTTGAAATTATGACGCCGGTTCGAGCTCCTTCTGATGCGGCATGAATAAAGGTATACGGACTCAGTGCGAGTCCGACATGATAGATTTCGCCATTTATCGCAAACAGCAGAATGTCTCCGGGGCGGATGTCCCCAGTTTTTTTCCCCACTTTTACAAATTCGGCGCTCTGCCGCGGAAAGGGACCTTTGCCAGGTATAGCTTCAGTCAGGATTGTGTGCATGAAGCCTGAGCAGTCGATTCCATTGCGAGAAAAACCTCCCGCACGGTATGGAGTTCCAAGCCAGGTTAGTGAATGCGCGATGAGGACCAGCAGCTCCTCGTTTTCCTCGCCTGGATCAATCGGCGGTCCTTCCGGCAACCAGTGAGGCAGTTCATCAAAGGGTATACCGCGGATCGGCGGCAGGAGCGATGCAATATCCTGCTCTGCGTTGTCGCTTGAGCGTATCGAGGAGAACGCGAATGCCTGCGAAGCTGCTCCTGCCAGGAGAAAAAGTGCAAGCGCGCACGATAGAGAGCGACGGAGAGAAATCCGGTTCACAGCTGAGCAAAGTACCGCTTCAGGAAATCCTTCCTGAATTCTTCAAATCGATCCTGCAAAATGGCGAGTCGGATTTTTCGAACCAGATCCCCCAGGAAATGCAGGTTGTGCCGTGTCGCTAATATCGAATACAGGATTTCACCATTCCGGTACAGATGCCGCAGGTAGGCGCGTGAATGATTCAGACATACAGGACAGGAGCATTCAGGGTCTATGGGCGAAAAATCGTCTTCATACATGGCTTTTTTGATGGTAATCTGACCGCTGGAAGTAAAGAGCAGTCCATTGCGTGCCGTTCTGGTCGGATATACACAGTCGAAAATATCAATGCCGTTCCTGACAGCTTCCAAAATATAATCGGGTGTTCCGATTCCCATCAAATACCGGGGTTTGTCATTCGGCAGGAGCTCCGCGGTATATTCGAGGTACTCAGAAAAAACTTCAGTCGGCTCTCCGACTGAAAGTCCGCCGATTGCAATGCCTGGGAAATCCTGTTCGATGGTCCGCTCAGCGCTTTCTTTTCTGAGATCCTTATAGAAATTGCCCTGGACGATGCCAAAAAGCTTGCCCTGGTAGCCCTCGCTCCTTGCTTTCTCCCATTGGACTTTGGCTTTTCTGCCCCACTCCAAAGTCAGCATCATCGCTTTCCAGGCTTTTTTATCGGTTTCCCCCCACGGAGCGCAGACATCCAACTGCATCTGGATATCGGAATTGAAAGCAGTCTGGATATCGACAATTTTTTCCGGTGTCAAAAAATGGCTTGAGCCGTCGATATGGGAACGGAATTTGACTCCTTCATCGACAATTTTTCTGAATGGTGCGAGCGAAAAAACCTGAAAGCCGCCTGAGTCGGTCAGAAAGTTTCCACGCCAACCTGAAAAACCATGGAGACCGCCTGCCTTCCTGATAAGCTCATGGCCCGGACGCAGATAGAGATGGTAGGTATTGGCGAGAATGATTTTAAAGCCCATGGCCTGCAAATCTTCCGGGGGAACCGCTTTGACGGTTGCATTGGTGCCGACCGGCATAAATGCCGGCGTCTGAATGATGCCATGGGGAAGATGGATTTCTCCCGTCCGTGCCCTGGAATTCTTATCGTAATGCCCTTCAAAAAAAATCTTTTCGCTCATTGAAAATCCTTATTCATGAAATATTGACAAATTCCAAATGCACCGGATGCGGCGGGACAAATCCCGGAGATTCAGGTTTTTGCCTTGAAAAAGCTCACCGCAGCCA